>JAIHTM010000195.1 GCA_022713905.1 Collinsella sp. | reverse complement strand
TGAGTAGCTCGGGGCTCGTGTGCTCGGCGGCATACCAGGCCTCAAAGGTGGCCGGATCGCTCAGGCGATAGTCGGCCGAGAGGTCAATGCAGGAGACTCCCGCGGCAAGCAGGGCGGGCACCTGTGCCATGGCAGCCGTGTGCGGCACGGCCAAAAAGACAGCGTCGCAGGATTTAAGCTCGGGAGCATCGTGCGTCGTGAAGACAAGATCGCTCACGCCGGCGAAACTCGGATACACCGCGGACAGCGGCTGGCCGGCATCGGCGTTGGACGTGATGGCGACAAGTTCAAACTCGGGATGGCCGAGTACGAGGCGAATGAGCTCGGCACCGGCATATCCTGCCGCACCGACGATTCCAACCTTTAAAGACATATCAGACTCCTTGTCTGCAGTTATGCACCAATGCGCATCCCGCAGCCGTCGTTATGAAGTGGGTTGAAACTTTAGCACCAAAAGATGCATATCTACGCAAATCTTTTGCATATTCATGCATTGAAACAGTCCCGACACATTCACTCGAAGGAATTGACAAATAAATGCGGGCCCCATATTGCCCAGTGCGCCTTACGGTGACGTTGCAATGTGGGGCCCGCTACATGCGAGAATTTGAATTGTCGAAGCTTGCTGAGAGACTCGTTTAGAGCTCGATCGACACCCATTCGTCATGGTTGCAGATAAAGGCCTCGGGTTCCTCCACGCTAAAGAAGACGAGCGTGGGATCGCCTGCGCCCTCGTAGTGCTCGCCTAGGCGCTCCAGATGCTTCCAGCCGGCCTCGCGCATATCGGGAGCGGCCTGGTCATCCAGACCCGCACGCCCGCGCAAGATGAGCCAGCCATGGCCCGGCCACCAACTCGTGGCCTCAAAGCGTTGATTTTGCAGCAGCTCTTGCCACACGTCTTTGGTGCGCGCCGTTACAAACCACAGCTTGCCGTCCTGGATCTGCGCAAACGAAAACGGACGCACATGCGGCTGTCCGTCAACGCTCGTCGCCAAATACCATGCCGGTACCGACGTCAGATACTCCAACACCGTATTCAATCCGTCCATGTGTCCCCCTGTCACTAGTCTTTTTGGGTCGGGGCTGTTTTAGCTACCCTATGGTTAAAGCTCCAGGCGCTCTTCGCTACCGTCGATATCACAGAAGCGGGCGGCGATATTGCGCACCGAGAAGAACGCAAGGCGACCGTCGTTGGCGCTCTCGTGATCTTCGCCGATGCCCACCATGTGCTTAAAGCCGGCTTGGTGCACCCGGTCACTCACGACCGCGTCGTCCTCGAGCGCGGCCTCGCCAGTTAATACGATCCAGCACTCCCCCGGTTTCCAACCCGAAACCTCAAACTTGGGGTTCGCGCTAAGCTCGGCCCACACATCCTTATCGCGCGAGGTGCAAAACCACAGCTTGCCATCATCGACCATGGCAAACGAGAACGGCCTCACGCGCGGCTGATGTCCGTCCGTCACGTCGATCGTGGCGAGATACCACGCCGGAATACGCCTAAGATACGAACAGGCGCGCTCGAGCTGCGCCGTGCGGTCGTTATCGGTCATAGGGACCCCTTTCCTGCGCTCGAATCGCGCCTAAACAAGTTGAAGATTGATGACGATGACGCAGATGAGCAGCAACGCCGTCACCACCGCCGCCAGCGCATCGCCGCGGCCAAATGCAAGCGCATGCAGACGTGTGCGGCCCTGCTCGCCATGATAGCAACGGGCATCCATGGCGGCAGACAGCGTTTCGGCATGACGGAACACGCCCGTGAACAGCGGAATCGCCACACTGCCGAGCATACGCACGCCGCCGAGCGGGCCTCCCGTCACGCGCGCACCGCGGCTCGCCTGTGCATCGGCCGTCTGCTTCATCTCGGTGGCAAACTGCGGCATAAAGCGCAGCGCGATACCCATGATCATGCCGAGCTCGTGCGCAGGAAGTCCCACACGCGCAAACGGCGCGAGCAGGCGCTCAAAGCCCGCGGTGAGATCGAGCGTGGGCGTGGTGAGCGTAATAGCGCTCATGCCGGCCATCATCAAGGTCAGGCGGCACGCCATAAAGGCGGCGGAATGCAGCGAGCCCTCGCTTATCTGCAAAAAGCCGAGCTGCCACAGAATGCGCCCGCTCTGGTCGGAAAACAGGTTGAGCATCGCGACCACCGCGACGATCGCCAGCAGCGGCGCCATCGATGACAGGACGCGACGAGCCGGCACCCGGGACACGGCATAGATCAGGACAACGAAGATTGCGACCGGGACTAGTCCGCGGAAGCTGCTGACCGTGAGCGTCGTGATCAGAAACACAAAGCCCAAGAGCAACTTGGTTCGCGGGTCCAGGCGGTGAATTGCACTATCGCCGGGATAGTAGCTGCCAAACGAAAACGCCTCCATTAGCAGCCCTCCTCTCGCGCGACCGTCTTGGATTTAGCAATGTCCGCGACGTTAGAAGGACCGTCCGAGCGACCGATAAGCAGGTCCACCAGTTCGTCTGCCAGCGACTCAACCGTATAGAGGCCGTCAAAGCGCAGCGGCACGCCTGCCTTCGCAAGCGCCAGCGCCATGCGCTGGGCAGCGGGAACACCCAAGCCGATCGACTTGAGCTCATCGGCATACGCAAAAACCTGAGCGGGCGTACCCTCGGCAAACACCGTGCCCTCGTTCATCACGACAATACGGTCGCAGCAATTGGCAAGGTCATCCATACTGTGTGAAACCATGACGACGGTCAGGCCCTCGTCATGAAGATGGCCGATGAGCTCCAGGAAATCCCTGCGGGCTGCCGGATCGAGCCCCGCCATGGGCTCATCGAGTACCAGGACCTCGGGCTCCATGGCAAGCACGCCAGCAAACGCCACGCGCCGCTGCTGCCCGCCCGAGAGCTCAAAGGGACTCTTGTCGCCCACCGTGGCCAGGTCGAGGCCCACGCGCGCGAGCGATGACTCAACGCGGTGGGCAACCTCGGCCTGCGACAAGCCAAGGTTATGCGGACCAAATGCCACGTCCTGTGCCACGGTCTCGGCAAACAGCTGACGCTCTGGATACTGAAACACCACGCCGACCTTTGCCTTAACCGCGGCGGCATCTTTCTTGTTTACCAGGTCGAGCCCCAACGCGTAAACGGAACCCTCCTGGGGACGAATCAGTCCGTTGAGATGCTGAACCAGTGTCGACTTACCCGAACCGGTATGGCCCGCAAGGCCCAGGAACTCGCCACGACGCACCGTCAGCGATACATTGCGCAACGCCCAGGGGCTGCTAGGGTCGTTGCCCCAGAGGGCCTGTTTGTTCGATGCACCCTCGGCAGCTGAGCGCTTGTGCCAACGGCGACGCTCGCGGGCGCTCAGCGAATAGCCATACGAAAGGTGCGAAATCTCGATGACGGGCTCCAGCGCGTCTGCGCCATCGATTGCAGAGGAAACGTTGTCGGGAATACGAGGATCGGATGCGAAAGGCCGCCCGGCGATGCCTGTCCTACTCCGCTCGGTATAGGCCTGCGCAACCTCGGCAACCATATCCGCCTCGCGCACCTGCGCGTGAACGGGCACGCCCTTCGCACGAAGCGCCCTGCCAAGACAGCACGATGCCGGCATATCCAGGTTCAGCCGCGCGAGTTCGTCCGCCTGCGTCAAGATTTCATCGGGCGTGCCCAACATGGCAACGCGCCCCGCCCGAAACACCGCGACTCGATCGGCCTCGGCGGCCTCTTCCATAAAGTGCGTAATCATCACGATGGTCATGCCGCGTTCGTGCAGCGCGTGACAGGCCTTCATAAGGCCCTTGCGCCCGCGCGGATCGAGCATCGAGGACGCCTCGTCCAAAATGAGCACGCGCGGCTCCATGGCGAGCACGCCGGCAAGCGCCACGCGCTGCTTTTGACCGCCCGAAAGCGCATGGGTCTCATGGCGCTCAAAGCCCACCAGGCCCACGCCCTTCAGCGCCTCGCGTACACGCTGCGCAATTTGTGCCGATGGCACGCCAAGGTTTTCGGGACCAAACGCAACGTCATCTTCGACAAGCGTTGCCACCAGCTGGTCATCGGGATTCTGGAATACCATGCCCGCGGTCGAACGAATGTCGTAGACCAGCTCGGGATCGGACGCATCCATGCCGTTGATGCGTACCGTGCCCGCATCGGGCCGCAACAGTGCATTCAGATGCTTGGCAAACGTCGACTTGCCCGACCCATTGCCACCGAGAATGCAGAAAAACTCGCCGTCCTCGATATTCAGATCGACGCCGTCGAGCGCCGGTACGGCACCATCATAGCTAAAGGAAACGCCCCGACACTCAATCATGCGCGGCCTTTGACCTGGTCCTTTTTAGGCGTGATAAGGTTGGAGACCGCCTTGTACACCGCAAGCGTCAATACCGAATTAAGCACGGTCTTGATAAGGTTGAACGGCAGCACGGCAGGAATCATGAGCGGGGCGATCACATCGACCGAGCCATACCAGAACCAAACGCCAATGGTAAGGTTTGCGACCATAGACAGCGCCGTAGCGGCAATGACGCCGAACACCAGGCCAATCACGGCACCCTTATAGGTGTGCATCTTCTGGTAGACGATAGCCGCGGGCAGAATGTAGCCCAGCGTGGCAACCAAGTTCATAAGCGCGCCGACCCAGTCACCCGTGGTGAGCGCATGGATAACGATCGCCATGGCGGCAACAGCAGTGCCGGCGCCAGGGCCATACGCAAAACCGCACACCATCGCCGGCACCAGCGACGGGTCATACGTCAAAAACGGCGCCGAGGGAAGGATGGGCAGCTGCACATACATAAACAGTGCTCCCAAGGCGCACATCAACGCCATAGTAACGAGCTGTTTGGTGCTCCACCTATTCGTGTTCTCAAAATGGATATGCTGCGACTGTTCAGACATAAGATCACCTGCCTCTTTCATCCGGACTCTAACCGTTGGTACTGGGATCTCACCAGTTCAGCCGGCATGCGAACCAACACACGCACGGGTCGCGGACTCATCGGCTCGGTCGCAGGCATCTCGCCTGCGCCACGGCGTCCCATTGACACCGCCCGATTTACCGCCAGTGGGGAATTTCACCCCGCCCTGAAACAGCAATTGCAAGTGTAGCACGGGCAGGTTTTCGCGCAAGTATGCCAAGGATAATTTATGGTGGGGATCAGTTGCCGCAACAACCACGTGTCCCACTCACCCCAAAGTGGTG
>JAIHTM010000194.1 GCA_022713905.1 Collinsella sp. | reverse complement strand
GCCTCTTACACCACATCTCTGCGCGCTACCTAGACCTCGGGTTCAACGAGGCGATTTTGACCCAAATACGCTGTTACTAAACTGGTAACAGTACTCATATTTGGCCTTTTTTGACCACGGGTCCTCTTGTTGGTGTCACACAGCTGCTTCGTGCGGGTATCCTAATGCCAACGTGTGCCTATCAGAGGAGAGACCATGCTGTTGTCCGGTATCATCGCTGCCCTTACCAGCCTTTTGATTCCCATCATCATTCTGTTGCTGCTGCTTCCCAACGCCTGCTACGTCGTTGAACAGCAGCATGCCGTGATCATCGAGCGTCTGGGCAAGTTTAACCGCATCGTCAACGCGGGCTTCCACATGAAGGTGCCCGTGATCGACCGCAAGGCCGCCACGGTGAGTCTGCGAACCATGAAAAACGGTTTTGGCATCGACGTTAAGACCCAGGACAACGTGACCATCGGCCTTGAGGTCTCTGCTCAGTACCACGTGAGCTATGACATGGGCGCCGGCCCGGCAGATTCGGGCATCTACAAGAGCTACTATATGCTGCAGGAGCCCGTCGACCAGATGCGTGACTTCATCACCGACGCCCTGCGCTCTTCGATTCCCGTCTACACACTCGATGAGGTCTTTGCCAAGAAGGACGACATCGCCAAGGATGTCAACGCTACCGTTTCCGAGCAGATGGCCGCCTACGGCTTCACCCTCGTGTCGACGCTCATCACCAAAATCGCACTGCCGACCGAGGTTGAGAACTCCATGAACGACATCAACGCCGCCCAGCGCAAGCGCGCTGCGGCACAGGAGCTCGCTGAGGCAGACCGCATCAAGCGCGTCACCGAGGCGACCGCCGAGGCTGAGGCTATGGAAAAGGCGGGCGAGGGCATCGCCAACCAGCGCAAGGCCATCGCGCTGGGTATCAAAGATTCGCTCGAGATCATCCAGGAGACGGGTGTCGGCAATGACGAGGCCAACCAACTGTTCATGTTTACGCAGTGGTCCGAGATGATGACGGAGTTCGCTCGCACGGGTAAAACCTCGACGGTCGTGCTGCCGAGCGACTTTTCGCAGTCGGCCTCGATGTTCGAGCAGATGCTGGCCGCCGGCAAAGTTCAAAACGATTCGAAGGAGTAGACGCGCGTGAAATACACCGTCGTTTGCGTCGGTAAGCTCAAGGAGCGCTTTTGGAAGGACGCGTGCGCTGAGTACGCCAAGCGCCTAGGTGCCTATGCCAAGGTTGATATCCGCGAGGTGGCCGATATCGACCCGGCTAAGGCGGGCGGCGTGGATGCCGCGCGCGACAAGGAGGGGGCGGCGATTCTTGCCGCCTTGCCATCTCGAGCGCATGTGATCCTGCTGGCTATCGAGGGCAAGGAGCGCTCGAGCGAGGAGTTTTCGGCGAGGCTCGACGATCTTATGCTGCGAGGCAGCAGCGACATTGCCTTTGTGATCGGCGGATCGGACGGCGTGAGTGATGACGTGCGCGCACGAGCCGACGAGATGCTCAGCTTTGGACGCATTACCTTGCCGCATAACCTGGCGCGTGTGGTGCTGCTGGAGCAGATTTACCGTGCCTGCAAGATCAGTCGTGGCGAGCCGTATCACAAATAGGTCGGCAATACGAAACAATGGCGTGGGACAATACCTTTCGTTTTGAGGAATGTGTCTGAAAGGACTATGCGATATGAAGATTGGATTTGTCGGTTTTGGCAATATGGCGAGCGCTATGGCCGATGGCTGGATCGCTGCCGGTGTAGCTGCGAGCGACATGTGCGCCTGCGCGGGTCGCTACGACGCACTGGTTGAGCGCTGCGAGGCGCGCGGCATGGTCGCCTGCCACGATGCCGCCGAGGTTGTCGCCGCATCCGATATCGTGGTCGCTGCGGTCAAGCCGTACATGATCGAGAAGGTATTCGCCCCGCTCAAGGATGCTCTTGCCAAAAAGGTCGTTCTGTCGGTTGCCTGGACCTGGGACAGTGCCAAGTGGGAGCAGGTCCTGCCGGGCGTCGCGCATATCTCGACGGTGCCCAACACGCCGGTTTCGGTGGGCGAGGGCGTCATCGCTTGCGAGAAGGCTTCCACGCTTAGTGATGAGCAGAGCGCAGTGGTGCTTGATCTGCTTGGCAAGCTCGGTGCGGTGGTCGAGCTCGATACGAGCCTGCTGTTCGTGGGCGGCACGGTGGGTGGTTGCGCTCCGGCATTTGTCGCTATGGCAATCGAGGCCCTGGGCGATGCAGCGGTCAAGCACGGTATCCCGCGTGCTGATGCCTATCGCATTGTGAGCCAGATGGTGCTGGGTACGGCAAAGCTGCAGCTCGCAACCGGTCAGCATCCCGCAGCGATGAAGGATGCCGTGTGCTCGCCCGGCGGTGCCACCATCAAGGGCGTCGTCGCGCTCGAGGACGCCGGCATGCGCAGCGCCCTGGTCAAGGCAATCGACGCAACCCTCCAGTAAAACCTGCTATTTAGGGACAGGTTTATTTTGGCAGGTTTTTCCTGCTGTTTTGTCCTTTTAGCGAAAAGCGCCCCGCAACTGGTTCAATTCCAGTTGCGGGGCGCTTGCGTTTGCCCAGATAAAACCGACCAAAATAAACCTGTCCCTTTTTGGCGAGTTAGTCCCAGAAGCTGTTTTCTTCGTCCTCGGACTTGGGGCCGCGGTCGACATACATCTTATGGGTGCGCTTCTCCATTACAAAGGCAAGAATCGCAAACAGCAGGATGCCGCCGGCGAAAAGGATGGCAAAACCGGTGCGGGTGCCAAACAAAAAGGAAAAAACTGCGTCCATTGGGTGCCTTCTTGCGTAGTTGAGTTGGGTCGTAAACGCTCATAAGTATATACTTGCCCATACATGTACAAGGTTGCAACCTAAATGGAATGTATATCGCCGGAGGATCTAATGCTCGATATCAAGTTTGTTCGCGAGAACCCCGATGCCATCGATGTCGCCATGGCTAACCGCCAGACGTCTTGGGATCGCGAGAAGTTCTTTGAGCTCGACGACGAGCGTCGTGCCGTCATCACCGAGGTCGAGGAGCTCCAGGCCACGCGCAACGCCGAGTCCAAGAAGATCGGCGCCCTGATGAAGGAGGGCAAGAAGGACGAGGCCGAGGCCGCCAAGGAGGCCGTGCGCGCCGTCAACGAGAAGATTGACGGTCTGGCCGAGCGCCGCACTGCTCTCGAGCAGGAGCAGTACGACTTCATGGCTCACCTGCCCAACATCCCTTGCGAGGCCACGCCGTACGGCAAGGACGAGGACGAGAACATCGAGCGCCGTCGTTGGGGCACCCCGCGCGAGTTCGACTTCGACTTTAAGCCGCACTGGGACCTGGGCACCGATCTGGACATCCTCGACTTCGAGCGCGGCAACAAGCTCTCCGGCAGCCGCTTCACCGTTCTCGGTGGCGCCGGCGCCCGCTTGGAGCGCGCCCTTATCAACTTCTTCCTGGACACGCATACGAGCCGTGGCTTTAAGGAGTGGTGGCCGCCTATCGTCGTCAAGCGTCAGACCATGTTCGGTACGGGCCAGCTGCCCAAGTTTGAGGACGACGCCTATCACGTCTCGGGCGACAACTTCCTGATCCCCACCGCCGAGGTCGTGCTCACCAACTTGCACGCCGGCGAGGTTCTCGACGCCGACACCCTGCCGCGCCGCTACACCGCCTTCACTCCCTGCTTCCGCGAGGAGGCCGGTTCCGCCGGTCGCGACACCCGTGGCATCATCCGTCAGCACGAGTTCGACAAGGTCGAGATGGTCAAGTTCGCTAAGCCGGAGGAGTCCGACGAGGAGCTCGAGAGCATGATCGCCGAGGCCGAGTACCTGCTGCAGCAGCTGGGTCTTCCGTATCGCGTGATTAGCCTGTGCACCGGCGACCTGGGCTTCTCTGCTCGTCAGACCTACGACGTCGAGGTCTGGCTGCCGAGCTACAACGCCTACAAGGAGATCAGCTCCTGCTCCAACTGCGGTGACTTCCAGGCTCGCCGCGCCAACATCAAGTATCGCGACCCCGAGAACTTCAAGGGTTCGCGCTACCTGCACACCCTTAACGGTTCCGGCCTGCCGGCTGGCCGCACCATGGCTGCCATTCTGGAGAACTACCAGAACGCCGACGGCACCATCACGATCCCCGAGGTCCTGCGTCCCTACATGGGCGGCCTCGAGAAGATTGAGCCGGTCGCGTAGGCAAGCTACATAAGCGATTTGATGGGGCGCTCCTGTCTGGGGCGCCCTTTTTGTGTGCGGAGCTTTACCATATCGCGCGGACAGCTCAATAGAAAACACACGAACAAACGTTCTGTATACAGGCATCTACCTGCTATGCTTTTGTTAAATAGAAGCGAGAGGAAGGGGATGCGATGGAGCTGTTTGATGAGCGGGTAGTTTTGTTTGAGAGCGATGAAGGTGGGGAGCACCTACTAGTTACGTGTGAGCCATCCGGTATGGGTGGTTTGGTGGTGCGGCAGACGAGCGAGGGTCCGTTGACCCAATGGTGCTTTGAGGAGTCGCCGCATGTAGTCGAGACCTTTGTGACACACGAGGGGCTTGTGGCACTTGAGCGGTTCTATGGAGTTGAGACTTCTAACCAGGTGGCGCGCATGTTGAGTATCTCGTTTGCCGATTATGACTGTGCCCAGCGGGTGCGCTCGCTGTTGAGGGAACTCGGTGCCGGGTTCGATGTGGTTGAAAAGCCGATTGATCGCATGGGGGACGTTGGCGCATGCGGAGCTGCGTGAGGAACATATTCTTCAAAAAGTTTGAGATTGTGCTTGACTCCAACTAACTAAAGTGGTTTTATATGTCTTGCGCTGCGGCGTTACCTCAGCTGGATAGAGGGTCTGACTACGAATCAGAACGTCATAGGTTCGAATCCTATACGCCGCACCAATCGAACTTGAAGCCTCCGGCAGCGGGGGCTTTTCTTTTAGGCGGACGCCGCATGGATTCGAACCTCGGTCGAGGCGCGGGCGTCAAGAAAACGCGGAGCGTTTTTAGCCCGCGGGCGAGCGCGCCGGCAGGCGGGCGAAGCCGGTGCGGATCCGCGCAGCGGATGCGCGGAATCCTATACGCCGCACCAATTGACTTTAAAGCTCCCGGCAACGGGGGCTTTTCTTATATCGCGATGCGTCGAAGATCGCGCCAAGCCCTCCAAATGAGTAAAAATCAAATTGGTTGATTTCCGATCTCAGCCGAACACTTTGAGCGGATAGGCCGTTCCCGCAGCTAGCCGAACGCCCCCGAGGCCCCATCCGGGCCCCCGGGGGCGGC
>JAIHTM010000193.1 GCA_022713905.1 Collinsella sp. | reverse complement strand
ATCGTAGGTGCCGCATGATCGTCGCCGAGCTTGAACGCGCGCTGCTGGCACGCTATCCCAAGACCGATGCCGAGAGTTGGGACCATGTAGGACTCTCCGTCGGCGACCCTGCCGCGGAGATTACCGGTGTTGCCTGCGCACTCGATGCGACCGAAGCCAATGTGCACCGCGCCCAGGAGGCCGGCGCCAACGTGCTGCTAACGCATCATCCCATCTATATCAAGGCGCCCGAGGCCTTTTGTCCGGCCAATTCCGCACGCCCCCAATGCAGCGCGGCGCTCTACGAGGCAGCGCGTTGCGGCGTGAGCATCATATCGCTCCACACCAACCTGGACCGCTCGCACGAGGCGCGTGCCTGCCTAAGTGAGCTGCTGGGCGCCGTGCCAGTGAGCTCGCTGGAGCACGTGGACGCCCCCGAGTCGACTGGCCTGGGCGCGCTTACTACGCTCAATGACCCGTGCACGCTGCGCGATCTTGCCGCCCGTACTGCTACGGCCTTCGGGAGCGACCCACGCGTGTGGGGCGAAGTTGATCGCCCGTGCCGCACCGTCGCCATTTTGGGCGGCTCCCTGGGCGACTTTGGAGAGCTTGCCATCGCCGCGGGCGCGGACGTTGTCGTGACGGGCGAGGCGGGCTACCACGTGGCGCAAGACCTTGCCTTACGCGGGCTGCCGGTGATCTTGCTCGGACACGATCGCTCCGAGGAGCCGTTCGTTGATATATTGATGAACTCTGCAGTTGACGCCGGGGTCGACCCCCGTCATGCGATTAAAATACTGAACCCTTGCCAATGGTGGACTGTGACAAAAGGAGAGAACTTATGAGCGCCGGCGCTACGCTACTCAAGCTGCAACAGATCGATTTGGAGCTCGCCCGCAACAAGAGCGAACTTGCCAATATGCCGGAGCTCAAGGAGCTCGCTTCCAAGCGCAAGACCTATGTGAAGCTCAAGTCCGAGATGACCAAGCTCTACGCCCAGCGCAAGGATCTGGACATTGAGCTCGACGATCTCAATACCACCGAGATTCAGACCAACAACGCCATCGAGGCTGCCAAGAAGCGTCACGTCGACGGTTCTGATTACCGCGAGGTGCAGGACCTGGAGAATGAGCTTGCCACCCTGGCAAAGCGTCTGGACAAGATTGAGCACACCCGCAAGGACGTCGTTGTCGCCCATAAGGAGGCGCTCGACCGCGAGGCCCGCGCGCAGGCAATCATCGCCAAGTTCGAGGAGGGCGTGAAGGCCGATACCAAGGCCGCCCGCGCCAAGGCTGCCGACCTGCAGGCTCAGATTGACGCCGCCGCTAAGGAGCGCACCGCGCTTGCTGCCACGCTGCCGGCCGACGTTCTCACAGACTACGAGCGTCTGCTCAAGCAGTTCCGCGGCCTGGCTGTCGAGACCATCCAGGGCAACATCCCCACGGTCTGCCACACCGCGCTGCAGGCATCGTCCATGAGCGACCTCAACCACGACGGTAGGTCAATTACGCACTGCCCGTACTGCCACCGCCTCCTGGTGCTCCCGAGCAAGGAAGCTTAAACGATGGCGGCATCCAACAATTCAATGCAACTTGAGGGAAAAACGATCCTGCTGGGCATTACCGGCGGGATCGCCGCCTATAAGTCGTGCAATATCGTGCGCCTGCTGCAAAAGCGCGGCGCGCGCGTCAAGGTCGTTATGAGCGAGCATGCCACCGAGTTTGTGGGGCCGCTTACCTTCCGCGCGCTCACCAATGAGCCGGTCGCTGTTGGCCTATTCGACGACCCGTCTGACCCCATCCACCATATCTCGCTTGCGCAGGAGCCCGATCTGGTGGTCGTGGCGCCCGCGACGGCCAATATCATCGCCAAGATGGCCAACGGCATCGCCGACGACCTCATCTCCACCACGCTGCTGGCAACGCCGCGGCCCGTCGTGATCGCGCCGGCCATGAACAATGGCATGTGGAAGGCGCCGGCGACACAGGCCAACATGTCCACGCTGCGAGAGCGCGGTGTCCATGTGGTGGGACCCGGCAGCGGCTACCTTGCGTGCGGCGACGTGGACACGGGCCGCATGAGCGAGCCCGAGGACATCGTCGGGGCTGTCTGTGAGGTACTCAACCCCGTGCCTCAGGACCTGGTAGGTAAGCACATCGTGATTACCGCCGGCCCCACGCACGAGCCGATCGACCCCGTGCGCTTCATCGGTAACCGGTCGTCGGGCAAGATGGGCATCGCCCTGGCGGGGGAGGCTGCTCGCCGCGGTGCTGCGGTCACGCTCGTGCTGGGACCGGCATCGCTCGATGTTCCCCGCGGCGTGGCGTGCGTACGCGTGCAGACCGCCGCAGAGATGCTGCAGGCGGCGACGAGCGCATTCCAGACGGCCGACGTGGCCATTTGCGCCGCCGCCGTCGCCGACTACACTCCAGCGGCCCCAGCGGACCATAAGCTCAAAAAGTCCAACGAGCCCTTGGATCGAGTTGAACTGGTCGAGACCGTTGACATCTTGGCCGAGCTTTCGCGTCAAAAGGGAGAGCGGCGCGTGATCGGCTTTGCGGCCGAGACCGATAACGTCGTGGAGTACGCGCAGCGTAAGCTCGCCCGCAAGGGTTGTGACGCCATTATCGCCAACGATGTCTCGCGCGCCGATTCGGGCTTTGGAACCGACACTAACAAGGCCTGGATCGTGAGCACAGCGGGCACGCAAGAACTTCCCGTGCTAACAAAGCCCCAGCTCGCAGATACAATTTTGGACTTGCTTCAAAATTTGTAAAAAAGTTCTTGCACAAGTCTAAAGTTTCGGGTTAATATACTCCCTGTTGCGAGCGAGAGCAGAGCAACAGACAAAAGCTTCGGGACGTGGCGCAGCTTGGTAGCGCACTTGACTGGGGGTCAAGGGGTCGCTGGTTCGAATCCAGTCGTCCCGACCAGAAGTTTGCAGGTCAGGCACCTAGTGCCTGACCTTTTTTGTTTTAAGTAATTGCTTAAATTTGATTAATCAACAGGGTGCCAAAAATCTACCTGCGCGATAATCGCTTTTTGCGGTTACTTGCGCGTTTTGCACGCGCTTAAGCCGATTTATTAACGCGACATGAATCTACATACGCGTAGCTGGTATACAGACGAGTACAGGCTGTATTTATCGCGGCGATTTACGCAGATATGGCGACTGTAACGAACTAGTGTGTCGCTGTATTTATTCCAGCGGTTCACTTGATCTGTGGACAAGTGGACTGTTGCAACGAAACGCCAAGCAGGATGGGCTCTATACGAGGACGCCGCAGAGGCAATGGCGGGGGAGTGCGGCAGGCGCTCTGAGAGCCGCTGTATGACCCCATTTCTCCTCAACCCGATTACCCGTGCTATGAACCTCGAATTGTTCGAGTAATCGCCAAAAGAAAAGCCCTCGCAGGATTGCGAGGGCTTTGCGCTAAAAGAGATCAGAAGCAGAAAGCGGGGAGAACATAAAACGAGTCCGTCGCGCTGTAGCTGTAGCAAATACCGCCGCTTTGAACATAGCGAAAGGACGTGGAGCTGCGCGGTCTCACGGAGCGAGTCCAGTGGCTATAGCCTGATGCACCGGAATAGTTCGACCCCGTCACGCCCTTGGATTTGTAGCACTCGTACTGGATGCCGTCGGATTGCATATCCCCGTATACTTCGGTTGCCGAGAGCAGAAAAACCTTGTCGGTCGTCGCTGAGGGGGCACCGCCCCAGTTACCGCCAACGTTATCGGTTGTCTTTGTGACGGGTTTCACCTTTGACTGGAAGAACCTCTTGCCTTATTAAAGAAATACGCCGAATACAACGGATATAAAGCGGAAGGAGGCGACATCGAGTAACTATCAAAGGCCAGATTAAGGAGCCAGCCATGAAGAAATGCCTGCCCTCCATCGTCTCAGCAGCTCTTTGCCCCTCCCTTGTCATGACACCATTTGTGCCCGTTGCGGCAGCCTATGCCGACGAGGGATCTCCCGCCGAGAGCAGCGATATCTACGTCGGAGTCAATTACGACGAAAATTACGATATATCCCTTTTTGAGCGCGGGCGCTGCGCGGATTCATATTCCAAGGCGTGGTGCGATTCTCACGGATTTGCAAATAACCGCACCGTCCCTCACAAGGTCAAGCTGAACGCGAAGGAGGAGGCTTGCCTGCGCGATCTCTAGCTTGCTGGCACCGCTGAAGTTATCGCCGGTCTCGTGACAACCGGTCCTAGCGGCGGCTTTTTTGCAACCGCAATGACATCGTACCGACTTTTCATTTGCATGTTCTGAAAGGAAGTTGCCATGTTGTCGCAAAATCAATCGAGATACTTGAACACAATCGGCTTTGCCCTGCTTGCATTACTCTTTGCTAGCGACCTTTTGCTGAAACCGCCCAAGGAACTCGTTTCGCTTGCCATAGCCTGCATTTCCGCCCTTTACTTTACGGCAACCCTGTTCGTCGGACTAAAGGAGAGGAAAAAAGGCGCAGTCGTTGCATCTGCCGTAGGCGTGATCATAGCCATTGCCTCATTCTTTATCTGACACATTGGTGATCTAGGGGCGATATCGTAGGAATACGACCGGGAGAGCCGGGACCAGATTGCCCGTGTTGCCCGGTCGGCTCGCGCGACGGCGCGGCGGTTCGACAGAAAGCTCTCCGGACTTCACGCCGTTTCTGATCGCATTGTAGACAGCCATCTCGTCTTCGCAGTCGGCGAGCACGCGGTGTGCGTCGTCGTTTTGGATGTACAGTAAATCTCGAAGGTTCTCCATGCACCAGCGTCCGAGATCTGGCCATGCGCGTTGCGCGAGCTGATAAGTGTCGATTGCGATGTTGTAGTTAAAGTCCAAGCCAAAGCCGTCCCAGGCAGAACGGCTTTGTTTCCTTGATTATCAACTTCATCCGGACACTTCCCGCATTCATCCGTGTGTGTACGGATGAATGCGGGGCTCGATACCCCGGCGGCCTGATCGGCAGACCGCCGGGAATTCTCACTCCTCGAAAAAAGCCGGCACTCGGTTAGTCCTGCGCATCT
The DNA here is from genome assembly GCA_022713905.1 of Collinsella sp. GTDB lineage: Bacteria > Actinomycetota > Coriobacteriia > Coriobacteriales > Coriobacteriaceae > Collinsella. The sequence continues at coordinate 264 of JAIHTM010000193.1, read as the reverse complement.
TGAAATCGCCAGACTCGTGGGAGACGTAGAGAATGCCGTCCATCCCATCTCGCGATGCATATGAAAGGTGAACTGAACCGCAATCCGATCCATCATTGTCGAGAAGATCGAACGAATTCGGGTCGCTCGTTGCGGCCAAACGACCACTCAGACAAGAGCCATCGTCATTACAGATTTGCCATTCCATGTCTTCGCCTGCAAGAATCGCCATAGACGGCCTGGTCGCGCCATCGTTGACATACATCCCGTCTATGCCAAACCCAT
>JAIHTM010000192.1 GCA_022713905.1 Collinsella sp. | reverse complement strand
TTCTTTCCCTTCTCGTCGGTCAGCAAGCCCGCGCGGATGCGGTCTGCCAGCATCGTTCCGGCGTTGATGCAATCGGCGCTCACCTGAGCGCCGGTGATGAACGTGCGCCAGTTCCATTGGCCGTCGCTTGCAAGCGATGCGGCAAGGCGGATGCCCATGCCGTTGATGTTGACCGCCCACATGCTGGACGTTGCCTTGAGCGGCACGCCCGTTTCGGCATCGAGCGGCACGTTGGAGTAGATAACGCCAAGCTCGAACGTCTCGACCTTGTACGTGCCGACTGCGTTAAACGCCTTGTTTAGCGCGACCATGAGCTGGTTGAGCCACGAAACGGACGTTCCTGCTGCCGCGTCATAGTTCGCACGCTGGTTGCTGCCGCTCTTTAGCTGCTGCGTCATCGCCTGGAAGATATCTGCCAGGTCATCGGTGAGGTTGCCGAACGTCACCGATGCATCGCCGGTCACCAGGTCGCGGGACAGCTTCGAGACGCGGCCCTTAAGCCTGATTCCGGCATCGGAAAAGCCCTTGTCGATGATCGCCACACAATCTCCGACGGCCACGCCCTCCCAATCTCGCCCGAACGCGAACAGGTCAAGCACACTCGCTTCGTATGACACGGTAGGCGCTTTAACGGTTTCGAGGTGATCGCGCGTTTCGGCCAAAAGCTGCGCCGCATCCTCGCACTGTTCGTTAATGTAAACGTCCACAGCGGGAGCGATGCCGCCGCTGCCGTCGGGATGCCCCCAAACCTCGGTTGCGGGCGTATCCTCAACGTAATCCTTGCCGCCGTTTATATCGCCGAACGTCAAGCGTCGGCCATAGCCGCCGGTGTCCGTCTCAACGCCCTTGCCGTAGCCGTAAACGCGCGTCTTAGGGTTGGCACTGCCCGTCTTTCGCTTGATGCTGATAAGGTCTTTAGTCCAGGTGAAGCGCTTAGGGCTTTGTTGGTTTCCGCGCGTCGCGACCACGCGCACATATCGGTGCGTGACCTGCACGCCGTCCGTCTCGATGACGGTTTCAAGTTCGCCGCCCCAGGTTTTGAGCAAATCGCTCAAGCCTTCGCGAACGCTGATGTGGTAGAAGGTGTGCGAAGCGCCGCCTGGCTGGTCGCAGTTGCCAACTTCCCAACGTGTGCCAGCGAGGATTGAAGCAAGCGCCACGGCAGCGCTGCCGGAAGGTCGCTTGTCCTCAATGTAATCATCCCACGTCTCATTGATGGAATTGATGCACGTGACGCTTGTATAAGGCTTGCCGTCGGCATCGTGCAGGCGCTCGATTTCGTCAACGATATGCTCATGCACAACGCCTTGTCGGTCAAGCCAAACAAGGCGCTCGCCCTTGGTCAAATCCTCGTCGCACGTGATCTTAAGCTCGTCGGTTCCGTCGGTTGCTTCCTCATGGGTGGCGGCTGTGTAGGTGAGCCGCCCGAGATTCACGCCGAATCGGCTGAAACGGGTGAAGTTGACCTTGTTTATTAAAGCCATCTTTCCTCCCATTCCAGCACCGCAGAGCCGCTAGAAATCTTGATGTGCGCACGGTCTTTGACTGTGAAAAAGTCGCTCATGATGTTGAGTTGAGCAACAGAGCCGTTAACGGTCACGTGCTCCTTGTCGAAGTCCATGCGAACGACGCTCGAAGCCGTCAACGACTGCACCACCTCGACGAACTCCGCCGTATCGGTATTGGTAATGCGCCAAGAGCTGCAAGCTCCGGGCTTCGCCGTCACGGTAAGAGCGGCAGGCAGCGTGCCGCCGACGGCGAACGATGCCGTGTCGCTCATATCCATTCGGCGATGCTGGCCGTAATAGTCTGGATCGCCAATGTGGAACGTAACGGTTGCCTGTGGGCAGTCGTCGGTGATCTCGTCAAGGTCGGTTGCGCCGCTAACAATCGCCATCAAATAGCGCGTAGGGTCATCGGGCAGATAAAGCGGCGCTGGCTCGTCAGACCAGAGCAGCGCCGCCAAATCATGCCGTACCTTCTCCACCTCTCGGCGATGCTCGGCGCGAAGCTGCATATCAACTTGCAAATCATACCCAGAGCGCTTCGCTCGCCTGAAATACTCCCCGCTTCGTCCGGGAGCGTCCTCAAACTCAGCCGTGACGCTCGCCATTATCGGGCGGCGGATTCGGCATGAAACCAGCGAAGACAGGTCATGCCCGTTGAACACGATGCTATCGCGCTGGTTGCGATTACGTTTAAGCTCCAACGGGCACCCCCTTCTGCTTGAGCTTGCTGGCGATGCCAGCGCCGATCTGCTGACCGGTGGTGTAGGCATCAATGCTGTTTGCAACGGTAGCGTTAACGGTCACGTTCACCTGGGCTCCGCCACCGAAGCCACCGCGTAGGCGGTCGAGCACGCGAGAAATGCCAGCTTCGACGCTCTCTCTGACGCTGTTGCGCAGCTTGGCATCGGGCGCGACATGCTCAAGTCCAGCTTCGCCAACGCCGATGATCGAAGGCTTGTCGAAAGATGCGCCCTTTGCGTACCAATTGACGCTGATGGACGGCAGCTTTACAACACCACCAATGTCACGCCAGCTGACGTTGAAGTGCGGCATGTTGATATGCGGCAGGCTGATTCGGATTCCGCTGAACGCGCTCTGAATCTTTCCAGGAATGCCGCTGATGAAGTTCCATGCATCGCTAATCGGACTGGTGATGCTGTTTCTGATGTTGCCGAAGACGTTAGCGACCGTGTTTCCAAGGCCAGGGAATCCCAGCTTCTCGCCAATCGCGTTGCCTGCGTTGATCGCGTTGGTCTGCGCGTTGGACATTTTTGTTTGGATGTTGTCCTTGATGGCGTTGAATGCCGTTGCCGCTTGCTGCTTCGCGCCGTCCCAATCGCCGTTAAGCGCTGCCTTAAGAGCAGAAGACGATGCAGACGCTACCATTTGTCCTGTTTGCATATCGTTTTGTATGGTGTCCTTGATTCCGCCGAAGTACGTTGCCGCACCGTCTTGCAAAGCCAGCCACTTTTCGGAAGCGTCGCTTTTGATCTGCTCCCATTTTTCGGAAGCTCCCTGGGCGATTTCCGAAGCCTTCGAGATAACGGCTTCCTTGGCTCCGTCGGTCTTCTCAGAAATAGTGGACTTCACGCCTTCCCATTTTTCGGACGCTCCGTCTTTTATTTCTTGCCATTTGTTGGAGCAAGCAGACTTGAAACCTTCCCATTTTTCGCCAGTCTGCGTTATGAAACCTTGGATTCCGCCGGTAACGGTAGACCAGATTCCGCCGAAAAAATCTGCGGCACCGCCGAAGAAATCGCACACTCCTTGCCAGGCGTTTTGAACGCCGGTGCAGAAGCCTTCCCAGGCTTGCTTGCCCTCGTCGGTGGTAGTAACCCACGTGACGATTGCGCCGACGATTATTGCAATAAGACCGACGACGGCCATGATTGGGTTCGCAGAAAGAACCGAACTGAACGCTTTGAATCCGTCCGATGCCGTCTTAAGTCCGGATGCGAAAGCGGGCAAGCCGCTAACGACTTTGCCAACGCCCGTGGCAACCGCGCCGAAAGCGATTCCGCCTTCAATGAGCTTTGCGGCAAGCTCCTTTTGCTCAGGCGTGAGGTTCTTAATCCATGTGCCGAAGCCCTTCACCGCGCTTGCCGCATCCTCGACCACAGGCGCGAACTGCTCGCCGATGTCTGCACCTGCAAGGGTGATTTCTTTTATAGCTCCCTTCATCTTGTCAGACGCGGTGGTGGTCTCGTCTTTCAATCCCTGGACGAACCCTGCGGCATCGTCCATGGAGCCGCCAAGGTTGCTCATGTTGATTCGGCCTGATTCTGCAGCGTCAATAAACGACGTTGCCGCCTTGCTGCCGAACAGGTCGAAAGCCTTTGCGGTGGCTTCGGACTGCTTGGCCGGGTCTTGTAAATCCTGAACCAAACCGTTGAGCATATCGCCCATGTTGGTTCCCTCTTTAGCACAGTTCGCAGCAGCTTTCTTCAATCCGGTGAGCATGCCATCTACCGGAACGCCAGCGGCTTCGAAGTTGCCCATCAAGGTAATCGAATCTTGCAGGCTCAAGCCCATCTCGCGAAAGGTAGCGCCGTTGGTGTTAACGCCGCTCGTCAGAGCATCGACGCTAACGCCCGTAGCGGTGGAAACGCTAGCCAGGTGATCAAGCAAGTTGCCCGTCTGGCTCTGGTCAACGTTCCAAGCCTTCATGGACATCGCAACATTTTCAACGGACTTAGATACGTCTGAATCGGTCACCTTCGCGAACTTGAGAAACTTGGTAGATATATCGTCCAGCTCGTCACCCGTCACCTGAAAGTGCGTGTTCACATCGCCGACGGCTTGGCCTACGGTGTTGAAGTCTCCCGGCGCTTGTGCGGCAACGCTCTTGACGCTGCGGCGGATTTCCTCGGCTGCATCGCCGATCGCACCAGCGCCCTTGATGGCGATATTCTCGCCCTCCTCAAGCTGACCGAAAGCACCGTAAGCAGCGGTAGCGATACCGCCGAACGTCGCGGTTGCCTTGGTGCCTACGCTGCTGATTTTCCCGCCGACGGCTTGGAACTTGCCAGCGTTATCCTCGATTGTCTGCCCAAGCTGGTAAAGCTTACCCTTGCTCGCTTCGGCTTCGTTCGAAGTCTCCTTGAGCTGTTTACCGTAGCTCTCCAAATCCTTTTCGCAAGCCATGATGGAGCGTTGCAGTTGCTCGTATTGGCGCTGCTCAGTCTCGGTCAGCTGTGCGCCGCTCTGCTTCTTAGCGTCAAGCTCGGCAAGCGCCGCCTTGTAGGCAGAAAGCCGGTCTTTCGTCTCGTTATAAGCCTTATTGAGCGAGCGTACTTTCTGTTCTAAAAGTTCGGTGTTGCCAGGATTGAACTTGAGCGACTTGTTTATATCCTTGAGGTCGCTTTGCGTGGCCTTCGATTCGGTCTGAATCTTTTTGAGCGCAGATTGAAGCTGCGTCGTATCGCCGCCGAACTTGATGGTCAAGCCCTTGTAGCTTACAGCCATGCCGTCACCTCCTTATGTTGTCAAAGTGCGCGATAAGCGCGTCAATTTGCGCACCGTAAAAGGTGCGCAAACGTGCTGCGTTTACCCAAAGAAGAAAGCTTCGCCGTCAGATGCGGCTTTGTCATCATCCGCATACGCCACGGCATCGTTAACGAAGTCATGTAGCTCCATCACATGCATAACCTGCTCATACGTCAGGCATTGCAAGTCGGAAATGGTTAGGCCACATTGCTGCGCATTGTATATGTACAAAGCGCCTGCATCGTCCTTAAGCTCCTGCGGCAGCTCCGGCAGCGGCGTTCTCGGCGGCCTT
>JAIHTM010000191.1 GCA_022713905.1 Collinsella sp. | reverse complement strand
AGCTGGGGGCGTTCCTTATGTGCCGGCATTCGGGGACACTCCTTGCGGGTTTGCGGGCGACTTTGTCATTTGTCGACGTACAAGTATTCATTCGTCGACGTTTGCGACTGTGGTGCTCTGCTGTTTCTGTGGTGGCAGCGGGCATCTGGCTCAAAATGGCGGGTCAGCTGTCTATATCTACCTGCCGTTTCTTTGCGGTGCGCATTTTCGGTCAAGCATCCCGTCAAGTGTTTGGTCGGCAGTTGGTTTGCAGCCGGAGGCCTATTTTGTCCGTGCTGACAGTGGCTGCCCACCCTCCTCGTAAGCTCAAATTGAGGTTCATCAGTTTGAGGAGGATGCCGTGACTGACCACGTTTTAGACCGAGCGCAGCTAGCCGAAGCCGTCGGCAACGATATTGCCGACATGGCCCATTTTTGGATGCTGCGGAAGTTCCAGTTTTTGGAGCCGGCGCGCGAACAGTTCGAGATCATTGTCGACCCGTGGCTCAGCTATTGCACCGAGCCTTCGCAAAACGAAATCATGGCCTACAACATGGCATTTACCGATTGGCTGCTCTTCGAGCGCCCCTATCGCCATGGCAAGACGCTGCTCGAGCTGTATGTTGAAGAGCCGCCGACATCGCTTTCGCCTGCCGCGCTCAAGCGGCTCGAGCAGGTACGCGACACGCAGTATTTCTCGCGCTTTGGCATTTTGGACAAGGATCCTGCGACTGGTATGGTCGCGCTGAAGGACACGCGCGCCGACCGTCGCTTTGATGTCTACGACCCGCATATCGTGCAAAAGGAGCATTGGAGCGACGGAGCGATTGCGGTGCGCCTCGCCTGCGTCGACGATGTCTGGCTGACGGCGGGACAGCTCTATCTGTACGACATCGCGCGCCTGAGTGACACGGCAGTCGATGGGCCGGGTGCGGTGCATCCGGAGGACCTGCAGGATGGCTTTGACACCTCGTGCATCAGTTTCTTCTTGCGCCTGGTCCGCGACATCATGGGCGCCCAGGGGCGGTACGTAAAGTCGCTCAACATCTACGAGCAGGAGTGGGAGTAAGGGATGGGCTGTCGCAGCGCCGCCGCGTGTCTATTTGTCTCGATCTGTAACGTTTAGGGACAAAAAACCGGTCTACCTGTTACAGATCGAGACGAATGCTTGGGCGCTGCTGATTTGTCTAAATCTGTAACGTTTAGGGCCCTGGAGAACGTCTAACTGTTACAGATCGAGACGTTTGGCACCTGGTTGGGGGAATGTCTCAATCTGTAACATCTACAGGCCAAAACTCGACCTACCTGTTACAAATTGAGACAAAGGTTGGACGCGGTGCCGAAAGATCTTGTTCTGTAACAACAGAGGCTCAAAGACTGTCTTCCTGTTACAGATCAAGACATTTGTCAGCGGAGGCAACGGTGACGATGGCCCATTTGTCTGACGTGGCGGTGATGAAAGTGCCTAATACCGTTCTCAAACACAAACATGCGACTCGCAACACGTTGGCGCGGAATAGAATGCTCGCGCGGCTCACGGAGACGGCCAAGCAAGGTGCGCTGCTCGCAACGCATGACAATACCGAGCTCATGTGGCTGCGACGCCATGTTGGAACCGACGATATCGCGGAGCCCGAGCCGTACCTGTTCTGTTTTCAGCATGATTGGGATGCATTGACGCCGGCGGAGCGAGCGCTGAGGACTATCAAAGGGCTTGCGGAATTTCATCCCGATTGGGCGTTTTGGGGCTATGACGCGGCGCTTTTGTGGGGTTTGGAGTTGCCGAATGATCTGCTCGGGCCGCGTTTTCTTGTTAAGACGGGCTGCTCTGCGGCGTTGAGCGGCGGGTGCAGGTTGCTGCGTCCGCAGGTCGCGGGTGCGCTCGGGCGTGTTGATGGCGTGTGGGTGACGCCGTTTTGGCGCACGGTGGAGGACTGTCTGCTGCGCGCGCCGTTTTCGTATGGGTTGGCGATTGCCGATTCGGCGCTTCGGGCGAAGGGCGTATCGCGCGAGGACCTTTGCGAGTGCCTCCGTGCCGATTGCGAAGGCAGGCGAGGGTATCGCAGGGCGCAGGTGATCGCGTCGTATGCGGACGGGCTGTCCGAAAACGGCGGCGAGTCTCGGTTCCGAGCGTTCTTTATTGCATATGGCTTTCCGGTTCCGGAGTTGCAGGTGGAGTTTCGCGACCCGCTCGATCCGGGCCAGGTGTTTCGCGTCGATTATTTTTGGCGGCTCGAGGATGGAACGTGCGTGATCGGCGAGCTCGACGGAAAGGGAAAGTATACGCTGCAGACCGGCGAGGGCCGGGAGCCGATCGATCCGTTTGTGGCGGAGCGTCAGCGGGAATCCCATCTGACAATGCTCGGGCATAAGGTGCTTCGGTTTACGTTTAACGAGCTTAAGAATCCGGTGAAGCTGGTCGAGAAGATGAGGCTGGCGGGTATTCCGCAACAGGCGGATCTGGCTAAGGAATGGAAGCGTCAGTGGTATGGGCGCTGAGAGGGTTTGTCTCGGTCTGTAACATCTTGGGGCTGTTTGGGCCCGTAATTGTTACAGATTGAGATGAACAAGTGCGGCCTCGACCGAATGTCTCAATCTGTAACATCTAGCTGCTGAAAACCGGTCTATCTGTTACAGATTGAGATAAAGGGTGGGTATGCGACCGAAAGATCTTGTTCTGTAACATCTGGAGGCTCAAAGACGGTTCTCCTGTTACAGATTGAGATGTTTTGTAGGCACCGCTGGGGAAGGGCTGCATCGACTCCCGTCCTCCCTCATATTCCCCTCCTTTCTCCGTTAGCCGATATGTCTGCAGCAGCCCTACTGGACTAGGTGATAATGAACAAATGTTCATGTTAATTGAGGGGAGGAGTCCGATATGGCGACTGCCGATCGTCCCACGTTGTTTATCAATGCGACCGTTCTGGATGGTTCGGAGCATATGGAGCCGCAGCTCGATATGGCTGTGGCAGTTGAGCGCGGCGTCATTACGTGGATGGGGGCGAGCGCCGTGGCGCAGGCGCCGGTGGGTGCCGAGGTCATCGACCTGGCCGGTGCGTATCTCATGCCCGGTCTCATCAACATGCACGTGCATCTGTGCGGCTCGGGCAAGCCGGTTTCGGCAGGCGATGCGGGCGCGCTCATGAAGAAGCTCGACAACTCCGTGGGCCGCGCCATCGTCCGCCACATTCTCAAAGGGAGCGCCCAGCAGCAGCTGGCGAGCGGCGTGACCACGGTGCGTGGCGCGGGCGACCCGCTGTTTGCCGACATCGCCGTGCGCGACGCCATCGACGCCGGCAAGTATCAGGGCCCGCGTCTTGTCGCGCCGGGCACGGGCGTCACGGTGCCGGGCGGCCATGGCGCAGGCTTGTTCGCGCAGGTAGCCAATAGTCCCGCCGAGGCAGCCGAGCAGGTGCGCGACCTGTATGCGCGCGGCGCCGACGTCATTAAGCTATTCGTAACGGGCGGTGTGCTCGATGCGACCGAGGTGGGCGAGCCGGGCGTGCTGCGTATGCCGGTGGAGGTTGCCGCGGCGGCGTGCAAGGCGGCGCACGAGGTGGGCCTGCCGGTTATGGCTCATGTCGAGAGCACCGAGGGCGTGAAGGCCGCGCTTGAGGCCGGGGTCGACACGATCGAGCACGGTGCCCCGATGACGCCCGAGATCCTGGAGCTGTACCGTGGCGCCGCGGGCACACAGCTCGAGGGACGTGCGCCCAGCGTTACCTGCACTATCAGCCCGGCGCTGCCGTTTGTGTTGCTCGATCCGGAGAAGACCCATTCGACTGACACGCAAAAGAAGAACGGCGACATCGTGTGCTCGGGCATTATCGAGAGTGCTCGTGCGGCGCTGGAAGCTGGCGTTAAGGTGGGCCTTGGCACAGATTCGAGCTGCCCGTTCGTGACGCAGTACGACATGTGGCGTGAGGTGGCCTATTTTGCCAAGTATGTCGGCGTGAGCAACGCCTTTGCGCTGCATACGGCTACGCAGGTCAATGCCAAGCTCCTGGGGCTGGGCGGCGAGACCGGTGCGATCGAGTGCGGCAAGGCCGCCGATATCCTGGTGACGCGCAAGAATCCGCTCGATGACCTGTGCGCTCTGCGTGAGCCGATACATGTGATGTGTCGCGGTGATCTGGTACGCAAGCTCAAGGTAAAGCGTATTCCCGAGGTGGACGCCGAGCTCGACGCGATTATGGCCATGCCGGCCGAGGCGCTGGCCGAGGAGCTCGCCCGCGACGGTGTGGCATAGGTGTGACAAAGGGGCAATCCCTTTGTCATAATCAAAAAAAGCCGAGGTCTCAGCGCGAGGCCTCGGCTTTTATTTGTCCCATGGTATGGCGGCTATGAGCGCGTCTCCATCTTGGCGTGGCACTTGGGGCAGGTGACGCGGATCTTACCTTTGCCCTTGGGGACGGAGAGCATCTGGCCGCAGTTGGGGCACTTCAGGTATGCCGTGGTCTTGCGACCCTTCCACATCTTCTTGGCCGTGCGCTTGGCACGCTCAAAGTCTTCCTTACTGGTGCCGGCCGCGCGTGAGGTGCTGGCCGCTGCGGCCCCGCCGCCCAAGCTGGTGACGAACTTGCCCAAGCCGGGTACGTTTGCAGTCGCGGCGACAAAGGCCTCGTTCTCCTTGTGACGTGCGTCGATATTTTTGGACAGGCCGCGCAGCACGCCAATCACGATTACGGCGATGGCAATCCAGCTGAGCCACTGGATGCGGGCTATCGATCCGATCATCGCGATGACGATGCCGGCAAAACCCATCACGATGGTGAGTTCATCGGCACCATTGCGACCCTTCATAAAATCATTCATGCAAATTGCCTTTCGTTCGATATGCTGCACGCCTTTATACCCGATTTAGAGCAAGGGGGACAGGTTAATCTGCACCAATGTGGTGCAAACATACCTGTCCCCGGAATACCAAGACGGTGCAAACGTACCTGTCCCCAATGCCCCAATTACTTGGAGAGTTTGTCGACGACGCGTTCGATTTCGGCGAGTTTGGCGGCTTTGAGGTCTTCGTCGCCCGATTCGATTGCCGAAGTCACGCAGCCCTCGATATGCGCCTTGAGCACGTCGGCGTTAATGCGCGCGAGGAGCGCCTGTGTGGCCATGAGCTGCGTGGAGATATCGACGCAGTAGCGGTCCTCCTCGACCATCCGCAGGATGCCGTCGATCTGACCGCGTGCCGTCTTGAGCATGCGGGTCACCGATTTATGGTCTGCCATCATGGCGGGTCCTCGTTTCTGGTCGATCTTCCGGATGCCCCTCAGAAGTTGCGGTGAAATACGGACTGTTTAAGGGCCTAGGGCGGCTCAACAG
>JAIHTM010000190.1 GCA_022713905.1 Collinsella sp. | reverse complement strand
CCCCAGACCAGGGCTCCGACGCCAGCCATGGCAATAACAAATGCCATGAGCAGTGCAGCGGCCTGCTGGTCACCCGTGGTGGGCAGGAAACCCTTGACCGTCTTGACGATGTTCGTCACGGTCTTGGGCGTGCCGGGGTCGGGCGTCGGCGTAGGGGTCTCGGGCTTCTTGTACGTGTTGTTGAACACGATACCCTCGACGCTCTTGTCGCCCTTGGTAAAGGCGACGTTCGCCTTGAGGCTGCCCTCGCCGTCGTCGACCACGTTGACGGTCGCGGTAAAGACGGACTTGTCGTAGGTCATACCGGCCTCGTCGCCCTTGACCTCGCTGATGGTGTAGACGTACGTACCGGGCTCGCTGTACTCGAACTTGTCGAAGTTGATCTTGCCGTCGGCATCGTTGGTGACGGTGGACTCAATGTCCTCGCCAACGAGCTTAAAGCTAAACTCGTCCTTCTTGAGCTCGCGTCCCTCGAGCACCTTGATGGCGCCGATGGAAACCTGCGTGGGCATGGCGTGATACTTGTTGGTAAAGCCAGCCGACTCGGTAGTTCCCTCGAGCTTGTGCGTCGCGGTCAGCGTGCCGTCGCCGTTGTCGGAGACGGTGGTCACGACGGTATAGGTCGCGCCGTCATAGGTGACGCCCTTGTACAGGCCGAGCGCGTTGGGGCAAGCCTCGCGCAGCGTGTACGTGTGCGTGCCGGGCGCCTCATAGTGGATCGGGCTCAGCGTAACGGTGCCGTTGGCGTCGTTGGTGCCGCTAGCGACAACCACGCCGTCCTCGAGCAGATCAAACGTGAACTCGCCGGCTGCAAGGTCGCGTCCGGTCAGACGCTTGACTGTCTTGACCTGATCGGTCACGGACGAATCGGTAGGTGCCACGCCGTAGGTGTTGGTAAACGTGAAGGCAGCACCGTCGTCGCCTTCGCGCTTGACGCTCAGATGCCCGGCACCGTCGTCAGACACGGTGTAGGAAACTTTGCGCGTGGCGTTGGTGTCATTGGTCACGCCAGGGGCACTACCGAACTCGGTCACCGTGTAAGTAAAGGTGTGCGAGCGCGGAGCAGTGGGGGCTGCGGGCTCGGGCTCGTCGCTGGGCTCGTCGGCGTTGGCATCGGTGTCGGCCTCTTCAGCCTCTACCTCGTCGGCCTCGGCTTCGTCAGCTTCGTCTGCCTCGGCCTTATCGGTCGCATCGTCCGTCACGCCCAGAGCGCGGTTGAGGTCCTCGAGCGTAAAGTGGATCTTGCCAAAGTCCACGTTGCCAGCCGCGTCGTTGGTTGCGGTCGTGCGCTCGGGCATCGGAGCACTAGCCTCGTCGGCGGTCACGGTAAAGGTGAACTTGCCCGTGATGTCAGCCGGGGTCAGGCCCTCGGCAGCTTGGAGCTTCTTAGTGCCGGTGAGCGCGGCATCGACGGCTTCGGCGCCGTAGACGTTCTCGAACAAGGGCTCGACGCCGCCGTAGTCGACCGTTGCCGTCAGGGTACCGTCACCGTTGTCGACGACGATAACCTTAAAGCCAAAGCTCCACGTTGTAGCGGAAACGCCATTCGGCAGCCCGAATAAATCTTCGTAGGCCGTGTAGTTAATGGTCCAGGCAAGCTTACCGTCCTTATCGGTACGATAAGCAAGCCCAGCAGCCTCAAGATTAGCAAGCATCTTAGTGTCGTAGTGCAGCGTATCAAAGCTCACGTGCCCGCCGATATTGGGCTTGAGGTTTTCGTATGCCACAAGCTCACCCTGATAGGCGATGCCGAACCAGAACTCGCCGTCGGCCATCGGGCGGCCGGTCAGAGTCTTGGTGGCAACGACCTGAGCGGCGGTGCCGCCAGGCGTGTTGGTCGTAGCGCTGTAACTGTTGTGGAACGGCACCAGGGCCTTCTCGACCTTGTTCTCGCCACTCTTGTGGACCGTCTCATGCGTGCCCTCGGGACCGCCGGAAACGGTCGTCGTAGCAGTGAGCGTGCCGGCGGTGTCGTCGGCAATGGCGATCGTCACCGTGCGCACGGCGTCGTCGTAGGTGTAACCGGGCTGGCCGTCGTTCTTCTCGGCCACGGTGTACGTAAAGGTCTTGCCGGCGTCAGCCTGCGTAAATATAACCTCATGACCAGCCAGAATGTCGATCAGTCCGACCGTTGCCTCTGCCGCTGCGGGGGACTTGAAGCTATTAGCCCCGGGCAGCAGACCGAGCGCGCGAGCCGAAGCGTCGTCAGCAGGTGTCACGGTAAAGGTGAACTGACCCTCGGTCATGGGGCGGCCGTCCAGATACTTGCTGAGCCACAGACCGCCGGCAGCGGTGTAGTTGAGCTCAGAGCGATACGTATTGGTAAAGCGTCCGTTTTCCTTCTTGGTGACGTTGGCGGTCAGGGTGCCATCGCCGTCCTCGGTCACGGTCACTTCGGTGGTCGCGACATGGGCGTCATACGTCATGCCGACCGTGCTGCCCGCGTTCTCGCGGATCTCGTACTTGTAGGTTCCGGCAGCCGTGTAGTGAATCTTGCCGAACTTGATGGCGGCGATGCCGTCCTTCGCGTCGCGATTGCTCACGGTTACGGTTGCAGGATTGGGCAGCGGGGTGCCCTCGGGGGCGGTGATAGTAAAGCTGAACTTGTCGGCATCCGTCCAGTCGCGGCCGTCGATAGCCTTGCTCAGACCAAAGTCGAGCTCTGCATCGGTCGGGGTCACGCTGTAGGAGTTCTCGAAGGTCGCAGGCTTGTCGCCCTGCAGCTCATGCGTGGCGCTGAGGGTGCCGTCACCGTTGTCGGTGATGGTGGTCACGATAGTGTACTCGGCGTCGCTGTAGGTGATGCCCTTGCTGGTGGTTCCGCCGTTGACCTCGCGCAGCGTGTAGGTGTGCGTGCCGGGCTTGTCATAGGTAATCTTGCTCATCGTGATCTTGCCGTCGGCAGTGTTGGTGCCCTTGGCAACGACCTTGTCGCCCTCGACGAGCTTAAAGGAGAACTCGCCATCCTTGAGGTCGCGACCGGTCAGGACCTTGGTCGCGGTGATCTGGTCGGTGACGCTGAACTCGTCAGGATTCGGCTTGTAGCTGTTGTTGAACTTCGCCTCGTTGGCGCCCTGCAGCTCATGCTTGACCGTGAGCTTACCATTGCCGTCATCGGTAACGGTAGTCACGATGGTGTAGGTCGTGCTGTCGTAGGTAATGCCGTTGCCTTCGGCGCCCTTGGCTTCGCGCAGGATATAGGTGTGCTTGCCGGCGGCGGTGTACTCGATGGGGCTCATCTTGATCTTGCCGCGGGCATCGTTCTTGCCGGTGGCAACAACATCGTTGCCCTCGACGAGCTCGAAGGAGAACTCGCCTTCCTTGAGATCGCGCCCGGTCAGGACCTTGGTCGCCGTGATCTGATCAGTAACACTGAAGCTCTTGGGGGTTACGGTGTAGGCGTTCTCGAAGGTCGCCTTGTCAACATTCTGCAGCTTGTGCTCCACGCTGAGGGTGCCATCGTTGTTATCCTTGACGGTGGTCACAATAGTGTACTCAGCGGTGCTGTAAGTAATGCCGTTTTCGGTGGTGCCGGCCTTGGTCTCGCGCAGCATGTAGGTGTGCTCGCCAGCCGCAGTGTAGGTGATCTTGTCCATCGTGATCTTGCCGTCGGCCGCATTGGCGCCCCTGGCGACGACATCGTTACCCTCGACGAGCTCGAAGGAGAACTCGCCTTCCTTGAGGTCGCGGCCTGTCAGGGTCTTGGTCGCGGTGATCTGGTCGGTGACGCTGGACTTATTCGGGGCAGTGTTGTACTTGTTCTCAAAGCGTGCCGTCTCGGGACCCTCGAGCGTATGGGTCACCTTAAGCGTGCCGTCGCCGTTGTCGATGACGCTCGTCTTGATGGTGTAGTTCGTCTTATCGTACGTGATCCCGTTGCTCAGCCCCGCCTCGTTGGGGAGCTTCTCGCGCAGCGTGTAAGTGTGGGTGCCGGGCTTGTCGTAAGTGATCTTGTCCATGGCAATCGTGCCGTCGGCAGCGTTAGTGCCCTTGGCGACGACCTTGTTACCCTCGACGAGCTCGAAGGAGAACTCGCCCTCCTTGAGGTCGCGCCCGGTCAGGACCTTGGTCGCGGTGATCTGGTCCTCGACAGGCTTCACGCTATAGGTGTTCTTGAACTCGGTCTCGCCCGAGGTCTTTTCAACGTCGGCCTTAAGCTCGCCCTTGGCGTTAACCGTCACAGTCACCTTGAACGTGGCAACGTTCTTGCTGTAGGTAATGCCACCGGCGTCGCCCTTGACCTCGCGGACCTCATAGGTGTACTCGCCCGGCTCGGCATAAGTAATCTTGCCAAAGTTAATGGCTGCCTTGCCCTTGTCGAGATCGGCATTGGTCACAGTTACGGTCGCGGGGTCGGGCATCGGGGCATTGTTGTCGGACGTCGCGGAGAGCTCAAACTCAAACGCATCCGTATCCGCCCACTTGCGGCCCTCGAGCACCTTGGTCAGACCAAAGTCAGTCTTGGTATCCACCGTTGTCGGCTTGGTTGCAAGGCTAAAGATAATCTTGCCGTTGTTGCCCAGGTGCGAATGCACGTGCGTGGAAGTCGCAACGGAGGAAAGGTCATTCCACCTGGGGTTAAGCACGTCGCGCGCGGTCTCGGTCAAGTTGCCGCCCACACCCTCCTTGGTGGTGTGAAGCTCGTCGATAAAGGCCAGGCGTGCGGTTCCCACAGTAAACACCAAGTTACCGTTCTCATCGGGAACAATCGCGCCGTCAAACTTCGCAGCGTCGCCGCCGATAAACTCGATGACGGCAGAGGCGGGCTTGGCCTCGCCGTTCTCGCCCTGCTCCTCAAACTCATCCTTGTAGTAATAGGTGCCAGTATCTGCCAGCGAATTCTTTGCGGGCTGCGTGCATTCCTCATCCGTGTAAATAGGAGTCTGCTTCTGGAAGTAGTAGTAGCGGTTGGTGTCGGCAGGCTCAAAGGTCGCAACCGTATTACCCAACGCACCGCCGCTCCACTTGTTCGCGTAGAAATTCACGGTCTTGGCGCCGTTGGCAACGGTCGTATTGTTCTCGATGTAATCCTTGAGCCCCGTTACCTTCTCGGGCGTAAACAGGTTGTCGAGCGCAGTACTCTTCACGCTCGAGGTGTACTTCACGCGGATAGGCTGAGCGCTGTCGACCGAAAGCTTGCCGTCTACGGTCTTAAAGTGGCTCAGCGGAATCAACGACGCAGGAATGCTGACCGTTACGACATCGCCCTTCTGGGGATTGTCATCACCAGCACGCTGCACGGTAATGAGCAGGTCTTTTGCCTTGCCGGTGAACTCGTAGGTGTCGGTATTGGTTTCTTTATGGCTCTGTTAGACCAGGATTGACATACATGTGTCCCCACGGTGCCATATCTTTGACCCCGTAGACCGCGATGATGGGGGCAGCATGAACGCCGAAGA
>JAIHTM010000189.1 GCA_022713905.1 Collinsella sp. | reverse complement strand
GGACTTCTTGGCCGTCTCGACCTGCGAGGCGAGGCCGCACATGTAGTTGCCCTGGCTCCAGATCGCGTCGTGCGGGTTCCAGATGTCGGCCTTGCCGTCTCCGTCGCCGTCCTTGCCTGCGGACGCCCAGGTGGACGGCATGAACTGTGCGATGCCCTGCGCTCCGGCGGAGCTGCCGGCCTTCGGGTTCCAGTTGGATTCCTGTTCGATCTGGGCGGCGATGATGCTCGGCGTGACGGTCGGGCAGATGGATCCGGCGCGGACCACGTCGGCCTCGTATTCGGCGGGCACGTTCGCGACGCCGGTGGATTCGCTGGCGCTGGATCCCAGGAACGCGCCCATGACGGCCAGGAGCACGCCGAGCACCGCGATCATGGCCGCGATGATCGGCAGGACGGGGAGGCTGATGGAGGCGGCCCCGGCGGCAATGCGGGACGCGGCCGCACGGACGAGGTTCGCGGCGGCGCGGGCCACGCGCGCGCCCGTCGAGGCGGCGGCTCTGACGCCGCGCACGGCCCTGGAGGGCGCGTGGCGGTGACGCCAGATGAACCGGGCGGACGAGGTGACTCCCCTGACGCCCTTCCGGACGGCCTTGAAGGTCAGGTCGCGTGTGGCGTCGCCCAGCTGCGACGCGGGGTCGTCGTCCGCGGCGGTGATCCGCGCGGATGCCTCGTCCATCCAGTCCAGGCCGGTCGAGCCGAGGCGTTTGACGCCCCTGCCGGCCTTTTTCAGTCCCCCGCCGACATGTTTTCCGATGCGCCGGCTCGCCTTGCCCTTGGCGGCGAACCCGCCGATGCGGGCGCTGGGCTTCGCGTCGGACAATACGATTGGTTTGCCGGCGCGTTTCCTCGCGTCGGCGACGCGTTTGGCCCTGGCCGCGCCCGGTTTGCCTTTCCGCAGCGCCCTGTCCAGCTGCCTCGCTGTCTTTTCCTCGGCCTTGTATACGGCGACCATGGCTCGTTGGGGACGGGTCATGACGTCGCGGGTCCGTCCGGCCGCATGGCCGACGGCGTACGCGCCCGTCGCGCCGGCGGCCATTGAGGCCCTGGCGGTCAGTTCCATGGCGGTGTGCCCCATGGTGTCGGCGATGTCGGTCCGGTCGACGCCGGCCTGCGCCGCGTTGGACACCGTCATGGTGGTGGCCCGGCCCAGCCGGTCGCGCAGGCCAGTCCCGCGACGGACGCGGATGCTGTCCGGGTGCGGGGCGACGGCATGGGCGCGGGCCGTGGCCGTCGTGTATCGTGTCGGCGCGACGCCTCGGAAGGCCCTCCGTCCTCCCGCCGTCCCGGTCCGGGTCGTCCGGTCTGTTCCCGCGGCGTGGGCGGTCCTTCGCCCGTATCCGCCGTGCAGGTGGTATGGGCTTCCGGTCCGGGCGTATGCGGTGTGCCGCGCGCCTGTCCGGGTGGCCGGCACGCGGGTCCGGCTACCGGTGATCCGGTATCGGTTCGACGTGTGGTCGTGCCGCCGTATCGGTGTCGTCGCGGCATGCGATTGCGTCTGGACGGTGTACCGGCGATGGCGGTGGGACTGGCCCGCGCCGTCGTATGACGCCCGGACCGGCTGCCGTTGCTGACGGCGTTGGGTGTATTCCGATCGGTATGGGGCCGCGGTGGCAGGCGACGGCTCATACCCGTGCCACGGGCCCGCCGCCTGTGGTCGGCGGCGGGCGGTCTGCCGCCACGCGCCGGCCGTGTCGACGCGGCGCGTGGCCCGGTAGGCGGAGCGTGCGCCCGCGTGGCGGGCATGGGCCTTGCTCATGATGCGCTACTTTCCTTCCTGGAAGCTGGTGGAGTACAGCCGGTAGAGGTCGCCTCCCGATGGGATGCGTCCGTCGAACGGGACGAAGGCGCTGCCGATCTTCATGAGTCCCTGGCCGGGCAGTACGCCGGTGAAGTACTGGCGTTGCTCCTCGCTCAGGTTCAGCAGCTCGCACAATGCGTCCGCGTCGGTGCTGTTCTGGCTCAGGAGCATGAGGAAATCGCTGTTGGACAGCATCTCGCGCGCGTCCTGCAGGTCGAGGATCTCCTCGACGTTCTGGGTGATGCCTGTGACGCCGAGCCCGTATTTGCGGGCACGCTTGTAGATGTCCTTGAACTGGGCGGCTGAGTACTGGTTGGAGAAGAAGCGGTGGAACTCGTCGACGTACAGCCAGGTGCGGCGGCCTGCGGCCTTGTTGCGGATCACGCGGTTCCACACCTGGTCGATGACGACCATCATGCCGAACGTGCGCAGCTCGCCGGACAGGCCGGACACGTCGAACACGGTGAACCGGTTGGAAAGGTCGACGTTGGTCTGCCCGTTGAAGCCGCTCATGCTTCCGGTGATGTACGGGTTGAGCGCGTCGGCGAGGTACCGGCCCTCGTCGTTGCCGCATGCCTGGAGCTCGTCGTGCAGGTCCTGCAATGTGGGCTGGGTGACGCCGCCGCCCTGGTTGCGGTAGCGCGTGTACAGGTTGCTGACGCACTGGTCCACCAGGCCCTTCTGGAGCGGGTCGAGTCCATCGATGCCTCCGATGAGCGCGCCGACCATGCTCACCACGTTGTTGGTCTTGTCCTTGACGGGGTCGGAGGCCGCGTCGTCGTCCAGGACGATGTCCATCGGGTTGACGCGCGTGCCGGTGCCGGCGCTGATCTGGATGATCTGCCCGCCGAACGCGGCCGCGAGGGCGAGGTATTCGCGTTCCGGATCGATGACGATCACCTCGTCGTCCCTGTTGAGGAACATGCCGGCGATCTCCTGTTTGACGGTGAAGGACTTGCCGCCGCCGGACGTACCGAGCACGAACCCGTTGGAGTTCATGTGGCTGCGCCGGTCCGCGAGGATCGGGTTGCCGGAGCGGGCGTTGCTGCCATAGAACAGACCGTGCGGCTCGAAGACCTCCTGCGTGGTGAACGGGATGAGGATGGCCGCGGAATTCGTGGTCAGGGTGCGTTTCATCGGCAGCGGGTTGTTGCCCAGCGGCAGTTCCGCCGTCAGCCCCTCCATCTGCATGAACTTGAGGCTCTCGGCCGTGCACGACTGGGCGTTGACCTTGGCCTTCACGTTCCTGCACGCGACCTCCAGCTCCTCCTGGCTCGCGGCGGACACGCCGATCACGATGATCGAGTCCACGAGCCTCTGGTTGGTGGTGCGCAGCTCGTCGCGCAGCTGGCCGAGCTGCTCCTGCTGGTCGGCGAGGTCGTCGGGCAGGTCGTCGGGGTCGAGGCCCTGCTTGCGGTTCTTGCGCCGCTGGTCCATGACCTGCATCTTGATCTCCGCGTTCTTGCGGCGCACGAGCGTCATGCTTTCGCCGCGGTCCATGGGCGCGAGGTGGATGCTCACGTCGACGCGGGCGCGCAGGCCGGTCAGGTCGTTGACCAGCTGGTCGCTCAGTTCCGGCGGCAGACCGGACACCCACATGGTGCGGTGCAGGAACTTCGACTCCAATGATTCGATGTCCAGTTGGATGGGGTTCCTCGCGTCGATGCTCCACGGGCATACGAGGTCCTTGGTGTCGGGCTTGCCGGGCGCGTGCTCGAACCGGCGTTCGTTGAACCGGAACTCCTCGCCGGGGCGGAGCACCTCGGCCATGAGCCTCAGACGGTGCTCGCGGTCGAGGCGCGTGGCCTTGCACGCGTCGATGGAGCGCATCTGGCTGACGAGGTTGTTGCACAGGGCGTTCAGGCTCGCGACGGCGGCCTGCTCGTCGCTTTCGCGGACGGTGACGGTGAGGGTCTTCACTGTGCTGGTGTCGCGGCTGACGGATTCGAGCTTGCCCTGGGCGAGCCGGTTGTAGTCGAGCCGGTAGTGGTCGAGGCTGTCGCCCTGTTCGTCCATCATCACGTCGGCGAGGATCTCCCGCACGCCGCGGGATCGCGTGTAGGAGGCGATCTGCACGCTCTGGCCGGCCTCGAAGCTGTTGATGAGCTTGGCCCACCGGTCGATGATCTCCATCTGGTGGGATTCCGGGCTCAGTTGGTAGTTGATGTCCTGGAAGAGGATGGTGGCGCTCCACCGGTCGTCGCCCAGGCTGGCGATTCCGCTGCGCAGCATCGCGTCGTAGCCGATGAGCTGCTTGACGCCCTTCGGCAGGTGCGTCGCCTTCTTCCTGCGTTCCCTCGTCCTGGCCTCGGCCGCGGCCGGGTCGCGGGTCTTCTTCTTGCCGAACATTCCTCACCTTTCCTTGATCGTTGGTTTCGCGCCGGTGCGGTAGGGCCCGCCCGGACCGTCGAGCAGGTATACCTCGCGCTGTGTGTAGTGGCGCAGGATGTATTTCAGGTATTTCTCGGGCATGAGCCCCTTGGGCCTCACCCATCCCCATACGGCCACGGGCAGGCCGGGCGGGAAGATCAGGTACATGGCGAGGTTGGGGTCGACGTCCAGGCCGAGCCACAGGCCGACGTATCCTCCCCCGCACACGACGGCGAGGATGACGGCGGCGAGGCACTGCCGCCAGCTCATCCCCATGAACACCTTGCTTTCGATGGTGGTCAGCTCCCTGTAGACGGGCATCTGCAACGCCATGATGATTGCTCCCCTTCCGTGGATTGCGTTGTGCTTTATTCGCCGCCGAAGAGCTTCTTGGCGACGGAGTTGGCCGCCATGACGATGCCGATGAGCATGACGCTCGCCAGGAGCAGGCCGGTGAAGTTGTCGAGCACCCAGCCGGAGAGGCTGTCGCCGTCCTTGTACTTGCTCGGGCTCAGCGTGCCGCCGACGAACGTGCGGTACATGAGTATCGCCAGGTAGAGGGTGGCGCACTGGAACACCAGCGACGCGTACTGCT
The DNA here is from genome assembly GCA_022713905.1 of Collinsella sp. Lineage (GTDB taxonomy): Bacteria > Actinomycetota > Coriobacteriia > Coriobacteriales > Coriobacteriaceae > Collinsella. The sequence continues at coordinate 635 of JAIHTM010000189.1, read as the reverse complement.
TGAAGTAGTTGACGCCCCATTGGCGGGTCTCTTCCTGGGCGATGAAAGCGATCGGCAGCGGGTTGAACGCGGTGAGCATGTAGATCTGCACGAACCGCAGGAGGATCACGACGGTGACGACGATGGTCGCTCCCTTGGAGACGAGGAACGGGATGATCAGCAGGATCAGGCACGGGATCTGGCCGAACGTGCCGGCGGAGTCGATGGCGTCGCGCATGCTGTCGCCCAGGCCGAGGCCCGATGCGGACCCCGCGGTGGGGGCGGCGGTGTGGATGCCGCCCAGCACGCCCTCGCCGATCTCGTCGATGGCCTTGAGCATGAGTTCGCTGTGCTGTGCGGCGGTGAACACGAGCACGAGCTTGAACATCGCCATGGCGACGAGCTTGACGCCCAGCTCGCGGTCGCCGTCCGCCCTGGTGCTGACCCTGGCGAGCTCCAGGACGCACAGGATTGCGAGGATCGTGCTGGCGATGGGTTTGACGGCCGTGCCGGCGATGGTCAGGCTCAGCCTGTACATGCCGGCGTTGTATTCGGCCGGGGTCTTCAGCAGGTCGGCCACGAGGTCGTCGCCGACGCCGGACCCTATCGAGTTGAGGATGCCGACGATGAAATCGACCATGCGTGGCCTCCCGTCT
>JAIHTM010000188.1 GCA_022713905.1 Collinsella sp. | reverse complement strand
TACCGTGGAGCTGCCCACGATGTGCGTTGCCGTGCGTCTTGTTGACGAGCGCCCGTCCGTCGACGCGCTCAAGCGCTCGCTCGTCCAAGATTTCGACACGCCGGTCGTCACGCGCGCCTCGCACGATCGCATTTTGTTTGACGTCCGTACGCTCGTGGGCGACCGCGATATCGAGACGGCGGCGTCGACGCTCGTCGCGTGCGTTAAGAAGGCGATTGCTCGATGAGTGAGGTTCAAGCGCTGGTGGAGTGTCCCGTTATCGTTGGCACGGCGGGCCACGTCGACCACGGTAAGTCGGCGCTGATCGAGGCGCTGACCGGCAAGAATCCCGACCGTCTGGAGGTCGAGCGCCGTCGCGGTATGACCGTGGAGCTGGGCTTTGGCGAGCTGGCGCTGCCGAGTGGCAAGATCGTTGGTCTGGTCGATGTGCCGGGCCACGCGCATTACTTGCGCGCCATGGTGCAGGGCGCCACGGGTATCGACGTGGCCGTGCTGGTGGTCTCGGCCGTCGAGGGCGTGATGCCGCAGACCCGCGAGCACGTGCATGTGCTGGAGCTGCTGGGCGTTACACATATGGTGGTCGCGCTGACGATGTGCGACCTGGCCGATAGCGAAATGATTGAGCTGGCCGAGCTCGACGTGGACGATTTTCTTTTGGATACCGTGTTTGCGGGCGCGCCGATGGTGCCGGTGTCGTCCAAGACCGGCGCGGGGATCGATGACCTGCTGACTGCGCTCGACGAGCAGGTTGCCGCTTGCTGGGATGCCTGCCGTGCCCGCGCCGAGCTCACCGATGCCGCACCGCGTCTGCCTATCGACCGCTGCTTTACGATCAAGGGCGCCGGTACCGTGGTGACGGGAACGTTGCACGATGCGCCCGTCGCGGTAGGGGATGAGCTCGTCGCGCTGCCGTCGCGTACGGTCTGTCGCGTTCGCGGGATTCAGGTGCATGGCGATACGCCGCGGGCGTTGCCCGGTCAGCGTGTGGCGCTCAACTTGGTGGGCGATGCCGTCGCCACGCTCGATCGCGGTGAGATGCTCGGCGTGGCGGGCCGCTTTGGCCAGACGATGCGCTTCATGATGGCGTTTACGTATTTGGGTCGCGAGGGAGCCAAGCCGCGTGTGCTCGAATCGGGTGCGCGTGTGCACGTGATGGCGGGTACGGCCGAGGTTGTCGGTCGCATCATGTTCATGGAGGGCGAGGCCCCCATGGCGGTGGGCGAGACCCGTAATGTTCAGGTACGCTTGGAAAACTCGCTGCCGCTACGTGCCGGGGACCATGCCGTGGTGCTGTCCTATTCGCCCGTGATGCTTATTGGCGGCGGGCGTGTGCTGCTTTCGCGCTGCCGTCGCTCGCGCGAGCTTGCCGAAGGGGAGCGTGTGCTGTATGCAGCGCTCGAGTCCGGCGATATCGCGGGCGGTGTGGGCGCTTGGCTGGCGCTGCAGACGCTGCCGGTTACGGCGGTTGATGTTGCCGAGGCTTTGGATCTTGGTATCGGCGAGGTCGATGCCGCACTGCGCGGGTTAGTGGCGCAGGGCGTTGCTTGCGCGCTTGCTGGCTCGGATGGCTCGCTGTATGCAGATTCTTCCGCGCTCGACGCCGCGATGGATGCCTTGGCGACGACCCTGTCGGCCATGCACGCGGCGGCTCCCAAGGAGACGGGCTTTACGCCCGGCGCCGTTGCCCATGCTGCGTGGCCTGCCGCTGATGAAGCCGTTGCCGCGGCTCTGATTGCCGAGGGCTGCTCGCGCGGCGTGTGCGCCGCCGAGGGCGCCGAGGTGTTCGACCCGCACTCTGCAGCCGCCGCAGCGCGTGTGGTGCGCGAGGCTTGCGAGCGCATCGTCGCGCTGCTTGACGAGGCTGGCCTGGATGCACCGGCGCTTCCCGAGGTGGGCGAGCAGCTGCAGCTTGATCGCGACACCATGACGCGTGCCCTGCGCGAGCTTTCGCTCAACCGCTCGATCGTGAAGGTCGAGCGCGACGTTGCCCTGTCCGCTGCCGCCGAGGCCCATGCGCGCGAACTCGTCGCCGCCGCCATTGAGGCAGCCGGCGGCGCTGCCACCACGAGCGTGCTGCGCGAGGCCCTGGGCGTGTCGCGCAAACGTGCCATCAGCATCTTGGAGCACCTAGATGCCGTGCGCTTTACAGTGCTCGACAAGGATGCCGGCGGCCTGCGCTCCCTGCGCTAGGCCACCCTTATCAGTTGCGGTGAAATAGTTCCTGTTTTCCGGTTTAGATGCCTCTTCCAGGAACTATTCCACCGCAACTTTGAGGGTGGCCAGTTGAAGCTGGCCACCTTGAGCCTTGAATCGGGCCGGTCGCCATGAAAGGGGCCTATCTACTACGTTTAGTCGACTACCCTCAACCATTCCGAAATTCGCGAAATTAAAACCACAGGTAGACGGTTTGCCGTTTTTCTAAAAACGCGGGTATGCTCGACCCATGCCGGTCAAACGTAGTAGATGGCCCGTTTTCGTGGCACGACACCGGGGTAGTCTTTTTGGGACGGGGCTTTTTTAGCTACCCTATGTCAAATATGTTTTAAGCTTTGAGGGCTCCGGATGGGGCAGCTAAAAAAGCCCCGTCCCAAAAAGACTAACCCGCTAGTTTGGTAAAATACCGCCGCACTTGGGAACGGATGGGCTCCGGTGGGCTCCGCGGTCCTCAAAACCGTTGCGAGGCGTGCAAAACGTCTTGGATGTGTTCGATTCACATACGTTCCCGCCATACGCTACCAGCGCTTTTGTGCTCGCGGTCTTGCTGCGTGCCGCAAAGGCGCTGTTTTGTTTTTGCACGAGCTTTTCGTAGCGCCGCTATTTCGGCGACGGTATTTGGCTTCGTGCACCGGGTTTCGAGCATGCCGATGGAGGTGTTTTGCCGTATGACTACCGTAAGACGTGCCGATCTTTCTTGTGTCGTCCAGGCGGGCGGGTTGTCGTCGCGCATGGGCTGCGATAAGGCGCGCATGGCGTTTCGCGGCGAGCTGCTCATCGAGCGCGTGCTGGGTCGGCTGGCGCCAGTTGCCGGCGAGTTGGTCGTGACGACCTCGCGTACCAGCGAGCTTGCCTATCTTGAGGAGCGCGCTTTTGGCGGCCTGGTGCCGCGCGTGGTGGCGGACCTTGAAGGCTCGGCGGGCGCCATGCGCGGCATCGCGAGCTCGTTGGCTGCGGCTCGGTTGCCCCTCGCGGCGATCGTCGCCTGCGATATGCCGTTCGTCTCGCCAGAACTGATCGGCGCGCTTTCGGATCGGGTCAAGGAAGGCCCGCTCGATGTGTGCGTACCGCGCGAGGAGCGGGGGATTGAGCCGCTGTGCGCCGTGTGGTGCCGCCAGGCTTGCGCGCCGGTTGCCCGTGAGTTGCTCGACCAGGACCGCCAACGCATCCGCTGTTTGATCGACCGGGTCCATGCCGGGTATTTGGACGAGCCTCAGATTGTCGCGGTCGCCGGCTCGACGCTCTGCTTCGAGAACGTCAATACGCCCGAGGAGTTTGCGGCGGCCGAGTTGCTCGCCTAGACGATTGGAGTTGCCATGTCTCACGATATTTGTCCCGACACGGGAGAGCCTTGCACTTGCGATGGTTCCGAGCCCTGTACCTGCGGCTGCGGTGGCTGCGGACATACTGAGGAAGAGGAAGCGGCCGCCGCGGCGAATCGTGAGGCGCACCGCGAAGGCCCGTCCGGTGATGCCCTCGACCACGAGCGCAAGATTATCGTGTCGTTTGACAGCACCTTCGATGTGATGGAATGCGAGCAGCTGTGCCTGAATGCCGGCGTGCCCGGGCGCATCATGCCATTGCCCGGCTCCATTACCGCAGGTTGCGGCCTGTGCTGGGCTATGCCGTTCTCGGGCGATGCGCTCGCCGCCTTCCGTGCTGCCACCGAAGGTCGCATAACCCCCGCCGACTACCATCAGCTCGTCCTCTAACCATCAACACCACCACATTGGGGACAGGCACCTTTGTGGTGGTTTGGAACATGTGGACGAAACAGCTTCGAAACACGCGATTTGTACGTCGAGTGCTCAAAAACGCTTCTACCTGCATCGTAATCAAAACGAAACATCCGCCCGTCGGCTTATGCGTAACTTTGCTGCAACAGTGCGATATTATCCATAATCGATAAAGTTCGCGGCGCATGGGGTGCCGCGACCGACACTTTTCGTTTCCCATCATTGGAGGAAGCATGAGCTACACGCAGAAAGTTCTCGACGAGCTCAAGGCCCGCTATCCCGAGCAGCCTGAGTTCATCCAGGCCGCGACCGAGATCCTCGGTACCATCCAGCCGGCGCTCGACGCCCACCCCGAGTACGAGGAGGCCGCCCTGCTTGAGCGCCTCGTCGAGCCCGAGCGCATCGTTATGTTCCGTGTCCCCTGGGTCGACGACCAGGGCAAGGTCCAGGTCAACCGCGGCTACCGCGTCGAGTTCAACTCTGCCATTGGACCCTACAAGGGCGGCCTGCGCTTTAACCCGACGGTCACCCTGGGCATGCTCAAGTTCCTGGGCTTGGAGCAGATCCTCAAGAACAGCCTGACCACCCTTCCCATGGGCGGCGGCAAGGGCGGCTCCGACTTTGACCCCAAGGGCAAGTCCAACAACGAGATCATGCACTTCTGCCAGTCCTTCATGACCGAGCTCTATCGCCACATCGGCCCCAACACCGACGTTCCCGCCGGCGACCTGGGCGTTGGCGGCCGCGAGGTTGCCTACCTGTTCGGTCAGTACAAGCGTCTGACCAACGAGTGGACCGGCGTCCTTACCGGCAAGGGCCTCTCCTTTGGCGGCTCGCTTGCCCGTACCGAGGCCACCGGTTACGGTCTGGCCTACTTTGTGGACGAGTACCTCAAGAGCCGCGGCGACTCCTTCGAGGGCAAGAACGTCGTCGTTCACGGCTCCGGTAACGTCGCCATCTACGCGGTCCAGAAGGTCTCCCAGCTCGGCGGCAAGGTGCTGGCCTGCTCCGATACCCATGGCTGGGTCGAGGATCCCGACGGCATCGACTACACCGTGCTCGAGCATGTCTACAACAAGAAGCGCTCCGGCCACGACAAGGGCGTCACGCTCGCCATGTACGTCGACGAGAAGCCCAATGCCACGTGGCACGAGGGTGACGGCCGCGGCGTGTGGCAGCTGCCCTGCGACATCGCGCTGCCCTGCGCTCGCGAGAACACGCTGCTGCTCGAGGACGCCCAGGCGCTCGTCGCCAACGGCTGCAAGGTGGTCGGCGAGGGCGCGAACATGCCCACGACCATCGAGGCCACGACCTACTTCCAGGAGAACGGCGTCGCCTTTATGCCCGGTAAGGCTGCCAACGCCGGCGGCGTGCTCGTGTCCGGCCTGGAGATGAGCCAGAACGCCGAGCACCTGTCCTGGACCTTCGAGGAGGTCGACGGCAAGCTCGAGC
>JAIHTM010000187.1 GCA_022713905.1 Collinsella sp. | reverse complement strand
GGTCTCCTTTGTGGTGGTTGTGATGGCTGAGCGTCAAAAGTGAACGTGTCGTTACTTGGAAAGCTCGTCGGCGAGGGCCTCGATCTGAGCGCGCGAGGCGTCGTTGAGCGAACCCAGCACGGTCACCTTGTTCTGCGCCAGAGCGATGTCCTTCATACCCTCGAGCTCCTTGGTCATAATCTTGGCCGCTGCAGGCGCCCAGGAACCGGACTCGACAAGCGCCACCGTACGGTTCTGATAGGCATGCTCGGCGAGCGTGTGGATAAAGGTGCTCATGCACGGGAAGATCTCGCCCTGATAGGTGATGGAGGCGAGCACCAGACGGTCGTAGCGGAACGCATCCTCAACGGCCTCGGCCATGTCGTCGCGGGCCAGGTCAAAGACGGAAACCTTCTGGCCACGGGCCTCGAGCGCAGAAGCGAGCTCCTCGACGGCAGCCTTCAGATGGCCATACACGCTCGCATATGCAATCGTGATGCCCTCGTCCTCGGGCTGATAGCTCGACCAGGTGTTATAGGTGTCGAGGTAGTAGCCCAGGTTCTCGGTCAGCACGGGGCCGTGGAGCGGGCAGATGATCTGGATGTCCAGATCGGCGGCCTTCTTGAGCACGGCCTGCACGAACTTGCCGAACTTACCGACGATGCCAAAGTAGTAGCGGCGCGCTTCGCAAGCCCAACCCTCGGGGTCCTCGATGTCGTTGGCGCCAAACTTGCCAAAGCCGTCGGCACTAAAGAGCACCTTGTCGGTGGACTCGTAGGAGAAGAGCACCTCGGGCCAGTGAACGTTGGGGGCACCGACAAACGTTAGGCTGTGGCCACCCAGGTCGAGCACGTCGCCCTCCTTGACGACCATCTTGCGCTCGGGGTAGTCGGTACCAAAGTAGTTGACCATCATGCGAAAGGCGCCCATGCTGGCCACGATCTGTGCCTGGGGATAGCGCTCCATAAAGGCGGCGATGCCGGCGGAGTGATCGGGCTCCATGTGATGGACGACCAGGTAGTCGGGCGTACGTCCATCGAGCACGGCCTCGAGGTTGCCGAGCCACTCGTCAACAAAACCACCATCGACCGAATCGGCGACAGCGATCTTTTCGCCCAAGATAACGTAGCTGTTGTATGCCATACCGTTCTCGGACACATCGTACTGGCCCTCGAACAGGTCAATGTCGTGATCGTCGACGCCAACGTAGCGGATATCCTTGGTGATCTCCATCAGGCAAAGCCTCCTAGATAGACAAAATAACCCGTCTATCATAGCACTCGGCAGCATTCCAACTGTTATCTGCCGGCATCCTTACCGATTGTTATTGAAATACGATAAATCGCCGTTTACCTGCGTAAACTATGAGCGTGGTATCGCCGTGCTATGTCGAATAATGAGCTGGCCGGGAATACGAATGGCAACGGTTTTGCCCGCCGTACCCGCCTCGGGAACCGCATGCTCGAATACCTCGCGTCCGCGCTGATGTAGATCGAATCGCACGGTCGTAAGCTCGTTGTGTGCCACAAAATCATCGAGCGAATCGTCGACACCCACCACGCTCACGTCCTCGGGCACGCGCAGGCCGCTATCGCGCAGCGCTGCAATCGCGCCATTTGCCATCTGGTCGTTTGCCGCGTAAATCGCCGTCATGGTGCGATCGTGCTCGGCCAGGTACCTGCCGGCCTCGTAGCCGCTGTTGGCAGACCAGTCGCCCTCGAGCGGCTCTGCCGGCTCGATGTGTTTACGCTCGAGCGCATCCTGCCAACCGGCTCGACGAAATTGCTCGTCGACCGAGAAGGACGGGCCGCCGATATAGCGAATCTGTTCGTGACCAAGCTCAAACAGGTGATCCATAAGCAGCAGCGAGCAGCCGTAATGGTCGGAATCGACCGTGGTCACGCGCGGATGCGCATACATGGTGACGATAACCGTGCCGATTCCCGGCAGCGGATCAAACGTCTCAAAGTCGGGCGCCATGCGGCTCATGCCGATGATGATGCCATCGACCGGCAGGGCCGCCATGCGGCGCGTGGCCTCGGCAAGCGAAAACTCCTCGGTCTTGGACATCTCGACCAGCGTAATGGCGCAGCTATGCTCGCGAGCGGCGCTGGCGATGCCGTCAATCATCGTCAGGTTCCCAAACTTGGTGACATCGTTGACGCATAAGCCAACCGAATGGTAGCGACCGTCGCGCAACGAACGGCCGGCATAGCTCGGACGAAAGCCGAGCTCCTGCATGGCGGCCTGCACGCGCCGGCGCGTCTGCTCGTTCACATTGGGCAGGCCGTTGGCGACGCGCGAGACCGTCTGCTGCGAAACGCCAGCAGCGCGGGCGACGTCGGCCATGGAAACCGGACGCGAGCCTGTATCGTTGGAGGGGCGCCTTGCCACAAGATCACCTTCACCCTTGCGAGATCAAAATAGCGTGCATGCCGACCCGTGCAGGAATTGAGCCCGCGCGGAGGGTCGCCATCGTCGGATGCATGTTAACGTACTCTACTTTTTCTAGCTGCAGCTTTTCTGCTCTATAAGTCCATACGGCACTACCGTTCACGGCCGAATTTCGACCGATTACCAGATTCTCAAAAAGTGATAAGTATTGTGTTATGAGTACGTTAACATAGCCCTTAACGTGCGGCATTGTGGATGCTGAGTTCATGCCGCTTCAAGTTGTTAACGTACTCATAACGACGCAAAACTCACCCGTGCGCGCCAAGGAAAGGACTTCCATGACCACCCCCGACGAAAAGACACTCGCCACGCTCACCAAGCTGTTTGAGGAGGAGTTTGGCCCCATCGGCGACCGCCAGGTGCTCTATGTGCACGCGCCCGGCCGTTCCGAGATCAGCGGCAACCACACCGACCACGAGGGCGGCCACGTCATCGCCGGCTCGCTCGATGTCGCCGTCGACGGCATCGCCGTGGCAACCGACTCCAACAAGATTCGCGTCGCCGACGAGGGCTATCCTACGTTTGAGATCACGCTCGACACGCTGGATATTCAAGAGTCCGAGAAGGGCACGTCCGCAAGCCTCGTCCGCGGTATGGCCCACGAGATTGCAGCGCTTGGTGTTGAGCCCAAGGGCTTCGACTTCGCCTTTACTTGCTCCGTCCCTTCGGGCGGCGGCCTATCCAGCTCCGCTGCCGTCGAGGCCGCGTACGGTCGTGCCATGGAAACCCTCTGGGGCGCACCCGCCATCGAGCCTGTCGCGCTCGCGCAGATGAGCCAGCGCACCGAGAACAACTACTACGGCAAGCCCTGCGGTCTGATGGACCAGGCCGCTGTGTGCCTGGGTGGCCTCGCCTACATGGACTTTGAGGACCAGGCTCAGCCTAAGACCCAGAAGCTCGAGCTCAACTTTGAGGATCACGGTTATGCGCTTGTGCTCGTTAAAGTGGGCACCGACCACGTGGCCGCCACCGACGACTACGCCGCCGTTCCGCGCGAGATGCAGGACGTCGCCGCCGAGTTTGGCAAGGCACGCCTGTGCGAGGTCGACGTTGCCGACTTTGACGCCAAGCTCCCCGAGCTGCGTGCCAAGCTGGGCGACCGTGCCTGCCTGCGCGCCGTTCACTACTGGTACGAGAACGGCCTGGTCGACAAGCGCTGGGCAGCTCTGAACGCCGGCGACATCGACCAGTTCCTGGTCCTGACGCGCGAGTCCGGCGCCAGCTCTGCCATGTACCTGCAGAATGTTGTTGCCAAGCTGGGTTCCGAGCAGCCTTCCATGTATGCCCTGGCGCTGGCCGAGCACGTGCTCGACGGCCGCGGCGCCGTCCGTATCCACGGTGGCGGCTTTGGTGGCACCATCCAGGCCTTCGTGCCGCTCGACCTGGTCGACACCTTCATTGCCAAGATGAACGGCTGGCTGGGCGAGGGCTCTGCCCGTCACTACGCCATCTCTGACAAGGGGGCTTACGCGGCATGGCTGTAATGACTGACGTGCGCGAGGCCGCACAGAACCTGATCGAGTACGCCATCCACCGATCGATGATCGGCCAGGACGACCGCATCTGGGCATACAACACCATTTTGGAGTGCATCGGCGCCACGGGTCCCGCGCTCAACATGACCTGGGCGCTGCAGAACGAGAAGCTCTCGCTCTTGCACCCCGATACGCTCCCCGATTTTGACCTGGAGGGCACGCTTGCCGCGCTTTCCGAGGTCGCCGTTGCCAGCGGTGCCGCCGAGGACACGGCATCGGGCCGCGACCGCATCGCCATGCGCATCATGGGCGCGCTGATGCCGAGACCTTCGGTTGTAAACGAGGAATTCAACGGCCGCATGGGCGTCAACGAGCCCCGCGCCGCGACCGACTGGTTCTACGGCCTGTGCTGTGACGCCGGTTACGTGCGCCGCGCCGCCATCGCGCGCAACATCAAATGGAGCACTTCCACCAACTGGGGTGACCTGGAGATCACCATCAACCTGTCAAAGCCCGAAAAGGACCCGCGCGATATTGCCGCAGCCGGTGCCGCCAAAAACACGGGCGAGAAGTATCCCGCCTGTCAGCTCTGCATCGAAAACGAGGGCTACCCCGGACGCTCCGCCGCAGCCGACGGCGGCGCTCACCCCGCCCGCCAGAATCTGCGCGTTATCCCCATCCAGCTCGACGGCGAGCGCTGGGGCTTCCAGTACAGCCCGTACGCGTACTTTAACGAGCATTGCATTGCCATGAGCTCCGAGCATCGTCCGATGCACGTGGATCGCAAGAGCCTCTCCTGTTTGCTCGACTTTGTGGACCTGTTCCCGCACTACTTTATCGGCTCCAACGCCGACCTGCCCATCGTGGGCGGCTCGATTCTGTCGCACGACCACTTCCAGGGTGGCGCACACGAGTTCCCCATGATGCATGCCGCCGAGGTCTTGCAGTTTAGCGTGCCCGGTTTTGACCAGGTCAGCGGTACCGTGCTGCGGTGGCCGCTCTCGGTGCTGCGCCTGCGCTCGCATGACCGCGCTCAGCTGCTCGACGCTGCCGAGAAGATTATCCTCGCCTGGCGCGAGTGGACCGATGAGTCTGTGGGCGTTATCGCGCACACAGCCGACGGCGTAGCGCACAACACCGTGACGCCCGTCATCCGCCGCGTCGACTCCCGCGGCAACGCCGGCGGCGAGATCTACGAGGCCTACCTGGCGCTTCGCTGCAACATCACGACCGACGAGCATCCGCTGGGCGTATTCCACCCGCATGCCGAGTACCACCACATCAAGAAAGAGAACATCGGCCTGATCGAGGTCATGGGCCTGGCTATTCTGCCGCCGCGCTTGGTTCCCGAGCTCGGCGCTGTCCGCGAGCACTTGCTGGCAGCCAAGGCCGATGCCAGCTACGACCTTGCCGGTACACTCGAGAGCGATGCTTTTTGCCGCAGTCACGCCGCATGGGCCGAGGACGTCTTTGCCCGCCGCGCCGACGAGCTTACAGCCGACAACGCCATCGAC
>JAIHTM010000186.1 GCA_022713905.1 Collinsella sp. | reverse complement strand
TGCCCCACCCGTAGAGGCGGGTGATGACGTCGCCGCTGTCGATGTCGCGTTTGATTTGGGTGAGGTCCTTGCCGTATTCGAAGCGTTTCGTGGTGTTGGCGGAGCCTCGGTGTTCGACGAGGTGGATGATGCGCCGGCCGATTCGGTTGCCGGTCGGGTCGGGCTGGACTTCGGTCTGGACTTCGAGCCCGTAGGTGTCGGCGGTCTTCTGGATGGCTTCGAGGACGGTGCAGTGGTAGAAGCTGAGGTCGGCCGTGCCGGTGAGGGTGCCGGTCTCGACGGTGCCGACCGCCCACCGGGTGCCTTCGAGGGCTTTGGCGAGGCAGGCTTTGGCGTTCGCGTTGCGGTTGCGTTTGTCCTCGATATAGGTGCGCGAGAGTTCGGCGATGCTGCCGGTGCAGTAGGCGACGGTGACGGGCATGCCTGCGGCGCGGGCGGTCTGGGTGGACTGGCACAGGTATTCCGCCCAACGGTTCAACGAGTCCTTGAACACGATGCGTTCGTCCTTGTTGATCTCGCCGATGGTGGTGATGTCGAGGGTGTCGGTGCCGTCGGTGGCTCTGGTGCGGATGGCTTTGATGGCGTATGGGAGGTCGCCGAGCGGGTTGCCCCAGCGGTCGAAGATCATGTAGCGCATGGTCGTGTCTCCTAGATGAGGGTGAGCGGCCGGTAGGTGAGGATGCCGGCGCAGCCGGTGAGGGCGAGCGTGTGCACGCCGGGCGGCAGGGGGAAGTAGTCGGATTCGAGGGTCGGAGCCATGAGGTTGCCGTTGACGCGCAGCTCCCGGTGGTCGGGGTCGGTGATGATGCTGATTCGTCCGGTGATGGCGGTGGTGGACGCGACGGCGAGGGTGTGGCCGTGCGCGTCCTTGATGCTGACGGTCTTGGCGTTGGCGGCGGGGGTGAGCGTCCATGTGGGCCAGCATGGCCGGTTGCCTTTGACGTGGATCGTGTTCGCGCCCGTTTTGAGCGCGATGGATCGGCCGCGGCCGATCAGGTAGGGGTGGGCGTCGATGCTCACGGTGACGAGCGTGGCGATCTGGCGGGGGCCGGCCCATTTGTCCGCCCATGCGCCGAGGCTCATGCGGCCTCGGTATTCGCCGGGCAGGCTGCGCCATGAGAGCGTGACGATGGTGCCGGCGAGGGCGGCGAGGCGGGTTTTGGCGGCGAGGATGTCGTCTTCGCCGCCGATCGCGTACAGGGTGAGCGTGATGGCGCGGTTGCCCATGTACGCGGCCCCGGTGGGGTCTTCGAGGGTGAGGTCGAGTTGTCCGTCGCGGCCGGGCATGTCCTGCGTGCTGGTTGTGGGCTTGGTGGCGTCGATGGTGATGCCGTCGGCGGCGAGGGAGAACATCATGCGCTCCAGCGGGACGCCGTTGAGCGTGGGGTCTTCGACATGCGGCAGGCGCATGCGTCGCTGGTAGAGCATGATGCTTTCCTCTCTGGTTTTAACGGCCTCTCATGGCGAGGCTGTTGAGTTCGTAGCTCATTGGTTTGGCGAGTTTGCCGGCCATGACCTCGCCGCCACGGTCGTTGAGGTTGAGCGTGATGCCGGCGGCGAGGGCCGCGTCGATCGCGTCGATGATGTCCTGTTTGGTCGCGTACTCGCCTTGGCCGTCATCGTCGATCGCGTAGGCCATCCGGCCGCCCGTGACGCGGGTCTGGTAGGCGTATGGGGTTTCGAGCATGCTGGTGTCGGTCTTCAGGCTCACGGTCGGGATCATGTCGGTCAGGCCGTCGATGCTGTCCTCGACGAGGTTGCTGGCCTTGTCGATGCCCTGGGCCATGCCGGCGGGTATCCATTTGCCGACCTCGTCGCGGAAGATGCGTGACGGGCTGTGGATGCCGAGCACGCTCTTGGCCCAGCCGACGAGGCTGCTGCCGAGGTTGCTGATGGTGTTCCTGACCCATTGGAACGCGCCGCCGATGCCGTTGATGAGGCCGCTGATGATCTGACGGCCCGTGTCGTACAGCCATTGGCCGGCGCCGCTGACCGCGCCGAGCACGGTGCTTTTGATGCGGCCGACGGTGTTGCTCACGTTCTGGATGCCGTTGGACACGGCCGACGTGATCCCGTGCCAGATGTTTCCCAGGAACGAGCTGACGCTGTTCCATACGCTCGTCCATACGCCGCTGATGGCGTTCAGGACGGTCGAGATGGTGTTGCTCACGTTCTGGATGTATGTGGACACCACGCCGCTGATCGCGTTCCAGATGGTGGATGCGACGGACTTGACCGCGTTCCAGATGCTCGTCCACACGCTCTTGATCGCGTTGAGGACGTTGCCGATCGTGTTCCTGATGCCGTTGATGATCGGCGTGAAGAACGCGACGATCCTGTTCCACACGTCGGTGAAGAACGTGCTGATGGCGGTCCATACGGTGGTCCAGACGGCCTTGATTCCGTCGAGGATGTTCGACAGGAACGATTTGATGCCGTCCCATGTGGTCGTGAAGAACGATTTGATCGCGTCCCATGCGCCGCTCCAGTCGCCCTTGAGGAGGCTGAGGAACACGACGATGACGGTGCGGATCGCGTTCACCACGGTCGAGATGTAGCCGCTGATAAGCCCGAAGATCGTGGATACGACGTTGTAGATGGCAGTCCAGATGGTGCTCCACACGGTGTTCGTGCTGTTCATCTGTTGGGTGATGAACGAGAGTATCCAGCCGAACACGGTGTTGATGCCGTTCTGGATCGCCTGCAACGGGGCGACGATGAGCGCGCCGAGCACGGTGAACACGTTGACGATGAAGTCTCGTATCCCGGTGAAGATCGTCGTGGCGGTCGTGCTGATCGACGTCCACAGGCCGGACAGGAACGTGGTGATCGACGCCCATGCAGAGGTGATGCCGCCTGTGATCGTTTCCCACAGGCCCGTGAAGAATTCAGCGACGCCGTTCCATGCGGATTGCACGCCGCCGGTGATCGTCGCCCATAGGTTGGTGAAGAATTCAGCCAGCCCGTTCCACAGGTCTTGCGCGGTGGTGACGATCGTGTTCCATGCGTCCGTGAGCCATGAGGTGAACGCGGCCCATGCCTTGCGGCCTACCTCGGTCTGGGTGAAGAACCAGACGAGCGCGGCGACGACTGCGGCGACGGCAACGGCGATCGCGCCGATGGGGTTGGCTGCGATGACGGCGTTGAACGCTCCCTGCACGGCGGTCGCCATCTTCGTCGCCGTGCTCCATGCGGTCTGCGCGGTCTTGACGAGGCTCAGCCCGCCGGCCATTTCCTTGAGCATGGCGACGGGGCCGCCCAAGTCCATCATGAACATGATGCCGTTGCTGACGCCCTTGGCTGCGGTCGTCACGGTGTTCATGGTTCCGGTGAGCGCCTGTAGGCCGCTGTTGAGCGCCTGATAGCCCTTGACGGCCGCGAACGCGGTGCCGATGGCGATGATGATGGGAGCGAGCTCGCGGCCGTGCTGGACGAACCAGTTGAGAGTGTCGGCGACGAGTTTGATGCCGTTGGCGAGGTTGTCGGGCGGGATCATGTGAGCCCAATCCACGACCATGTTGACGACGCCCATGATCGCGTCCCGAATGGTGTCCCACGCGCTCTTGAACGCGGTGATCGCGCCGTTCTCCTCCAGTTTGGCGTAGAGGCTCTGGAACCATCCGATGATCCCTTCGATGCCGGCTTGGACAACCGGCACGGCGTTGGTGACGCCGTCTGCTATCCAGCTCATGCCGCCGGTGATGGCGGGTTTGACGCTGTCGAGCACGCTCGCGCCGAGTTTGACGAACGCGGCTTCGAGGTTGCCCGTAGCTCCCTCGATGGTGCTGGCGCTGGTGGCGGCTTCCACGGCGGCGTCGGTGAAGCCGAGCGACATGATCGCGTCGTTGAATTCCTGCGCGGTGATCTCGCCGTCTGCCATGGCGTCGCGGAAGTTGCCGGTATAGGCTCCGGCCTCCTTGAGCGCCTGTTGGATTTTGCCGCTTGCACCGGGGATTGCGTCGGAGAGCTGGTTCCAGTTTTCGGTCGTCAGTTTTCCTTGTCCGGCTGTCTGGGTCAGGACCATGGCGACCGACTTGAAGGTATCGGCCGAACCGCCGGCGACGGCGTTCAGGTTGCCGGCGGCTTCGGCGAGGCGGTCGTAGTTTGGCACGCCGTTGGCGGCGAGCTGGGCGGTGGTGTTGCGGATGTCATTGAGGTCGTAGACGGTTTTGTCGGCGTAGTCCTGCGTGCTGGCGGTGAGTTTCCTGATCTGCTTTTCGCTGACGCCGGCGAAGTTCAGGGTGCTGGCGAACTTCTGGGCGCTGTCGGATGCGCTGGTGATTTCGCCGCTCAATCCGAGGAAGGCGTCGATGGCCTTGCCTGCGACGCTTTGCGCGATGCCGGTGATGACACCGAGTTTGGTGCCGAAGCCGCCAGCGAAGCCGTTGCCGGCTTTGACGCCTGCGGTGTTGCCGGCGGTCTCGCTGGCGCTTCCGAACGCCGATTCGATGGCCTTGCCGACGCCCTTCATGCTGGGCACGACCTGCACGAACGCGGTGGCGATCTCGATTGCCATGCTATGCCTCCTGAATGGTGGTTCGTGGTGCGGCGAGGAAGGCGAGGAGTTGTTCGTCTTCCATGGCGACGACCTCGTTGCCTGTGGCTTCGCGGCGGATGATGCCGGGGCGTTGGAGTTGACCGCGCCAGCGCGCGCCCTTGCGGGAGGCATCCTTGGTTTTCGTCCAAGCGAGGAAGCCGAGGAAGTCGCGAATGTCGGCGAGGAGATAGGTTTGGTCGTCCCATGCGAGGCGCGGGTCGAGTTCTCGCCAGATCACGGCTTGCCGTGGCAGGCAGGCGGCGAGCGCTGCGGTGTATGTGGGCGTGAGGCCGCCCGTCCACATGAGGTCGGGGTTGAGCCCATAGAAACGCTGGAAGTCCGCTTTGAGCGCGTCGGGCGCTTTGGCGAGCATTCCTATGAGCGTTAGGAGTTTGGGGCGACCTGTTCGAGGAGCTGGGTGATGAAGTCGCTGACTTGTTCGATGCTGACGCGGCCGGTTTGGTGGTCGCGCAGGGTGTTCTTCATGGCGGCGTATTGGGAGCCGCAGAGTTTTTTGAGGAAGGGGACGATGGCGAATGCGCCGGTGCCGTCGCCGTCCTGTGCGTTCTGGAGGTCGTAGAGGTATTCGACCATGTCGAGGTCGTCGAAGATCGCGGGGCTGATGGTGAGGGTGACGCCCATGACTTCGACGGTTTTGGGCTGGGTTTTCGGGGTCTTGTGGTCTTGGGGCTGTTTGGCGGCCATGGCGTGATCCTTTTGTTGGAGGGGTGCGCCCGCCGTTCACGGCGGGCGCGGGGTGTGGTTACTTGGTGGTCGTGGGGGTGGCGGTGACGGCGGCGATGTATTCGACGCTGGTGGCTCCGTTGATGAGGTCGGAGGGGTTGGCGCTCATGGTGACGCCGTAGCCGATGGCGTCGCCGGCGCTGTAGGTGGTGTCGTCGAATTCGGTGATGG
>JAIHTM010000185.1 GCA_022713905.1 Collinsella sp. | reverse complement strand
CGGCTTAGGTTTATCGCGAGTTCCGCACGAACAGGAGGCCACTTAATGTGGCCTCCGTCGTGAGCAGGACTGTAGAGCAGGAAACCTAAGCCGGTGTCCCCGCTCTCCCGGGGCCGGCGGAATTTAGTTGTTCAGCATGCGGTCGAAGCTTCCCGAGTCGCCATCCCGATAGTCGGCGGTCATCAGAATCTCCTGCGGAATGCGCCCGCCTTCACGTAGCACGTTGCGGAACTGCACACGCGTGACCATGGGCAGATCCTTGATCGTCGCCGCCAAGTTCTGCGGCACGCCCTGGTTGGCAGCCGCGGGCTCGCACTCTCCGCCGGCCTTCACGCGACGCTTGTGCTCGGCGAGCATGGCGCGGTACATGCCGGCATGCAGGCGAATCTCAACCACATTGGCATTGCGAGCCTGCTCGACGATGCGCGCGCCCTCGCGGTCGATATCGCCCACGTAGTAGACGTAGTTAAAGCGATAGCCGATCTCGGCCAGGTAATCGTCCAGGGCATGCGAGACGCTCGCCTTGCATCCGCCGCCAAAAATCACGCCGCCCACCTTGATGCCAAAGAGCTTGGCGTGCTTGCGGCCGCGCAGCAGCTTGACGATCTCGTCGTAGGTATCCAGGTTCTCAACCATAATGAACGGCTTGTCGGCGCCCAGCGTAAAGAAACCCGTAAAGTGCACGGGGCGGTTGGGGGCGACCTTAATCGCCTGCATGCTGATGCCCTTTTCGGTCATACGCCGAATTAGGCGCTCACCGTGCTTGCCGTCAAAAGCCTTCTCGTCGTTAAAAATCTGGTAGGCACGCTGGCGGCGCGAGGCAACCGGCGTATCGGCACCTCGGTTTTGCTCGATCCAAGCCTGGATGATTGCGATTTCCTCGGCAATCTTGCGGTTGGACATCTCGTTGTGCTGAGTGCGCTGCGGAGCCTTTTTGCCGTCCTTGCCCTCGACCTTTACGATCTGTGTCTGCTGCTCCTTGATCTTAGAGAGCGCCGTAGGCGTAGGGACAACTTTGAGCAGCTGCCTGCCCAAAACGCGAGCAAGGGCAAACGCCGATACCTCGCCGTGGACGGCCGACTCGGGCTGCTGGGTAGCAGTATCTGCTACGGCAGACTCCGGCTTCTTCTGAGACTTGCGCTTAGAATCGCCTTGGAAATTGCGCTCGCGCTTTGGCATAGACGCCTGCTTCTGCGGACGATCGGACTTGCTCTCCTTCGCCGGCTGGCGCTTAGGCTGCCCCGAAGAAACCTCGGCAGTCGCATCCTCGTCCTGCGGCGTGGTCTTCTCGGCTGCAGTCTCGGCATGGGAACTGCGGCCCCCACGATGGCGACGGCGGCGAGGCTTGCTCGACGCGCTCTGCTCCGTCCGCTCATCAGTAAGCTGCTGGCCCTTGGCCTCGGCATCAACCTCAAGCTGCGGCTCAACAGGCTTCTGCTCGCGAGTCGCCGGCTCAACGGTTTTCTCGGTTTGTTCGGCCTTCTCGGCCTGAGCGGTCGAAGCCGGCTCGCCCTTCTCCTGACGCTTTACGGGATACGCGCGTCCCGCAAAACCGCGGCCGGGACGGCACGAACCCGGAGCCCTCTTGGCAGACTCCTCAACATCGTCTGCAACCTCGGAAGGCTCTTCAACCTCACGCGCGACATCCTGCTGCGCAGCCTTAAAGTGAGCACCGCGACGACGCTTGGGCTCTTGGGCCTCCACGGGCTTTTGCTCCTTCGCGGGCTTCTGCGACTTGGCAGCAACCTCGTTCTCAACAGCCTCGGCATCCGTCTCACCCTTTTGAGCAACGGCGCGACGGAAGCGCTCCTGCTGGGCGCGGCGCTGCGCATCGCGCTTGCCACCCCCGCCAAAACCGCCGCGTCCTGCCTTGGCCGTAAAGGCGCGCACGACGTTCTCATCGAGCAACTCATCGGTATCGACATGCTCACGCGGAGTAACTTCTTCCACAGCAGGCGCGTCAGCGGAATCCTCGACGACAAAATCTTCGACGGACTCGGCAGGCTGCTCCTGGGCATCGCGGATCTCAGCATTGATGGTATAGAACGCCGGGCGCCCGTTAATGCCGCTACCCTCGATTTTGGTCACGATATTTGCCGCGATAAGCTCATCGCGCATCGCCTTGGTATCGCACTCCTTATCCACGGAGCGGAAGATTTGCGCCAGGGCGCTCGACTTAATCTTGAGTGCCTTGCGGCAGAGCAGGTCGTAGGCGACGAGCTTCGCCCGCTCGGCAGAAAGCGATGTCTGACTGCTCAGACGCTCGGCCAGGGCATCGACATTGTTCTGATTATCGGAATATACCGTCTTGGCCACGGGGCCCCTTTCATATGCACACATATACGTCCATATGGTACAACGCGCGCGCCCGTCCACGCAAAACATCTGCGAGAACACCCCTGGCATCGCCCGTCTTCACAAGAAAAAAGACCGGGCCCGCGTTTTGCGGACCCGGTCTTTCCGAGTCATAGAGATGGAGGATTCAATCCGTCCGATCGATTAAGCCTGGGCGGCCTCGGCGTCGGCAGGAGCCTCAGCGGCAGCAGCGCGACCATACTCTGCCTTGCCCATCTCGGACCACTCGGGCTCCTCGTCGGGCATGGAACCGGCCTCCTTGCCGAAGAACTCCTTGAGGCAGTTGACGGCGACGATGAGGCCCAGGACCATCAGCAGGACGGCAAAGACGAGCTGCAGGCCCTTGGTAGCGGCGACGGAGACGGCAGCCGTGGTGGCGGTAGCCGGGATGGTGCCGAAGAAGCCGTAGGCCTGGACAGCGGTCATGCAGCCCATGGCGCTCTGGACCAGCGAGGTGAAGGTGCAGCAGAGCAGGAAGGCGACGGTCACGTAGAGCATCCAACCCTTGCGGCCGGTGCACTTGCAGAACACGGCGAGGGTGATCATGGTCATACCACCGAGCAGCTGGTTGGAAGCACCAAAGAGCGGCCAGATGTTGGCATAGCCACCAAAGGCGAGGGCGAGACCGGGAAGCAGGGTGACGACCGTGGCGAACCAGGGGTTGCCAAGAACCTTCATGTAGCCGGCCTTGGAGTCGATGGCCAGAGCGTCGTTGGTCTGGGCAAAGAACTCGGAGAACGAAGTACGGGCGATGCGGGCGACGGCGTCGAGCGAGGTCAGGGCCAGAGCGGAAACGTTCATGGTCATGAAGACGGTAGCGAGCGTGCCGTCAACGCCGAAGGCCTGCATACCGCGGGAGATACCAGCGGCGAAGATCTGGAACGGCGTGGAAGCGACACCGGCGTTGAGGGCACCGGTACCGGCGGTGTTCATGTCGGAGAACATGATGCCGGCGACGATGATGGCGAGGATGCCGACGAAGGACTCGACGATCATGGCGCCGTAGCCAACCTTGACGGCGTCCTGCTCCTTCTCGACCTGCTTAGAGGAGGTACCAGAAGAAACGAGGCTGTGGAAACCGGAGAGAGCGCCGCAGGCAACGGAAACAAACAGGACCGGGAACATCATGCCGGAGGCAGTGGAGAAGCCGGTGAAGACCGGGGCGGTCATCGTGGCCTGGCCGTTAACACCCAGGACGACGATACCGAGGACGGCGCAGACGATCATGACGATCATCATGATCGAGGTGAGGTAGTCACGCGGGGTCTTGAGCATCTGGATGGGCATGGCGCCAGCGAAGACCAGGTAGACCATAACGACGGCGAACCACTGGAACTTGTCCAGGTAGACCGGGAACTGCATACCGACGGCGAACATGAGAACCATGAGGACCACGCCGGTGACGAACTCGGCAGCGCCGGTGAGGTTGAACTTCTTCTGGGCCCAACCAAAGGCGATAGCGACGAAGGTGAACAGGATGGAGATGGTACCAGCGCAGCCGGCGGCATAGGACTTGGTGAAGTCGATGGCACCGGTAGCAGCACCAGAAGCGTCAACGGCCGGGGTGAACATGAATGTCTTGCAGACCATGTCGGTGAAAGCGGCGATGACGATGATGCAGAACAGCCAGCAGAACAGCAGGAACAGGCGACGGCCGGTCTTGCCGATGTACTTCTCGATGAGCTGAGCGAGCGACTTGCCGTTGTTCTTCATCGAAGCGTACAGGGCACCAAAGTCGTGGACGGCACCAAAGAAAATGCCGCCGACGAGGACCCAGAGCACGACGGGCAGCCAGCCAAAGGCCATGGCGACGATCGTACCCGTGACAGGGCCAGCACCGCAGATCGAGCTGAACTGGTGCGAGAACGCGGTGAAGGCGGAGACGGGCGAGAAGCTCTTGCCGTCCTTCATGCGCTTGGCCGGCGTGAGGGCCTCTTTGTCAACGCCCCACTTGTTGGCCAGCCATCGGCCATAGCCCAGATAGCCGCAGGCGAGCACCGCCGCGGCCACAACCATGAGCAAAACTCCGTTCATTACATTTCCTCCTCTAAAAAGAACTTCCTAGACATAAAAAATGAGGGCCGTCGGTTGCGCTCGACGGCCCTCATCTTCATCAGCCGCCCGTTATCGTACGGGCTAGCTGTATGTGCTAACCCGCATCAGATAATTACTACGCTGATAATGTTTAGCTGATGCGTGAACATGTCTAAGAAATCCTCTTCAATCATGATGTGAACGATCCGTGCGTGTTCACATCCCCCAGTGGATGAAAAGCAGTATGAAACTTTAGTTACCTAAAGTCAACGCAAATATGTAATGAATTTTCAACTTTTTTTGAATTTCTCGGTATAAAACGCCACTGACCTCGGACTTTACCCGACAAAAGTTTTTGCATGAGAGATGCCCCTCGGGAGCGGGCGGGCGTATACAAGGTTTCCTGCTCTACAGTCCTGCTCGCACGGAGAGCACATTAAGTGCTCTCCGGCTCGTGCGGAACTCGCGATAAACCTTGTATACGCCCGCCCGCTCCCGAGGGGCTCCCATCCCAAATGCGGAGCAAAGCTCCGCACACCAACTTTTTCTTTCAGCTAAAGAACGCCGAAAATTCGACGCTGGCTTGTTAACCTTGCTGGACGTTGTCGACGCCAAACCAGCTCAGAAGCTGCATCGATACAGAAAGGTCCCCGGCGCTGCCCGGGCGCCAGCGGCCGCACCCGTACGACTACAGCGTCATGTTTGGATCGGCGTCGACGTCGAACGGCGAGATTTCACCTCGGTCGAATTTACGGCGAGCGACCTCCGCGATCATGGCTGCGTTATCGGTACAGGCAGACAAGGGCGGCACCGTTACGCGGATCCCCTGACGCCCAAGCTTCTTGATCATCATCTCGCGCAGATGCGGGTTGGCCGAGACGCCGCCACCGATGCAGTATTCCTTGCATCCGGTAGCGTGCAGTGCGTTTTTGGCCTTCTTGTACTGCACGTCAAAGACCGCTGCCTCAAACGAAGCCGCCAGATCGGGCAGGTGAATCGTGCGCCCGGCCTTGGTCTCCTGCTCGATGTAGAGCGTCACCGCCGTCTTGAGGCCCGAAAGCGAGAAGCGATAGTCCCCCCTGCTGTTAAGCGCGCGAGGAAA
>JAIHTM010000184.1 GCA_022713905.1 Collinsella sp. | reverse complement strand
TCTCCAGGTTCTCCTCAACCGTCATCTGCAAAAAGGCGCGACGTCCCTCGGGAACCTGAGCCAGTCCCTTACCAACCAGCTTATCAGCGGGCGTATGGGTAATGTCCTCGCCCATAAACTTGATGGAGCCGGTCTTGGAGCGCAGCAGGCCCGAGACGGTCTTGAGCGTTGTGGACTTGCCAGCGCCGTTCGCGCCGATCAGAGCCACGATCTCGCCCTCGTTAACGTTAAAGGAGATGTCCTTGATGGCGTGGATGGCGCCGTACCAGACGTTGATGTTGTAGACGGAAAGCATCGGCTCTGCCATTTAGTTCTCCCCCTTATCTTGCTTGCCCAGATATGCCTCGATAACGGCATCGTTGTTCTGGATCTCCTCGGCCGTACCCTTGGCGATAACCTTGCCAAAGTTAAGCACGCAGATGCCCTCGCAGATGTTCATAACGAGCGACATATCATGCTCGATAAGCATGATGGCGATGCCGAAGGTGTCGCGGATCTTGACGATGTTCTCCATGAGCTCCGCGGTCTCGGACGGGTTCATGCCGGCGGCAGGCTCGTCGAGCAACAGCAGCTTGGGGTTGGTGGCAAGCGCGCGGACGATCTCCAGACGACGCTGAGCGCCGTAAGGCAGCGAGCCGGCCTGTTCATTTGCCAGGTGCTCCATGTCAAAAATGGACAGCAGCTCCATGGCGCGCTCGTGGGCGGCCTTCTCGTGCTTCCAATACGTCGGCAGGCGCAGCACGCCCTCAAAGCCGGAGTAGCGCTCCTGATTGTGCAGACCGACCTTGACGTTATCCTCCACCGTCATGGTATTGAACAGGCGAATGTTCTGGAAGGTACGGGCAATACCCATGCGGTTGACCTGATAGACCGACTTGCCCGAGGTGTCCTCACCATCGAGCAGGATGGTGCCATGCGTGGGCTGGTACACCTTGGTGAGCAGGTTGAAGACCGTGGTCTTGCCGGCACCGTTGGGGCCGATGAGACCGGCGATCTCGGTCTTGCCGATGGTTAGGCTAAAGTCGTCGACCGCCTTGAGGCCGCCAAACTCAATGCCCAGGTGGATGCACTCGAGCGCCGGGCGCTGGCCCAGGTCGCGGTCGGGGACAATGGCGCCAGAAGGATACGGGACCATCTTGCCCTTGTTGAACTCAAACTTACTGGGCATCAGCTGCCACCTCCTTCTTGGGAGCAAAGCGATCCTTAATGCGTGCGAAGAACGCCTTGAGCTGCGGGTTGTTGGTAAAGATCATGACCAGAATCAGCACGATGGCGTAGATGAGCATGCGGTAGTCCGAGAACTGACGGAGCAGCTCGGGAAGCACCGTGAGCAACGCCGCCGCGATGACGGAGCCGCGCATATTGCCCAGACCGCCCAGGACCACGAACACCAGAATGAGGATGGACGTGTTGAAGTCAAACTTAGTGGCGGAAAGCTGCGAGAAGTTACCGCCGAAGAGAGCTCCGGCAGCACCGGCAAGGGCAGCGGAAACCACGAAGGCGATCATGCGGTATTCGGTGACGGAGATGCCTACCGACTCGGCTGCAATCTTGTTATCGCGCACGGCCATAATGGCACGGCCGGTACGGCTGCGAACCAGGTTGAGCACGATCACGAGTGCGACCATGACCAGGATGGCACCGGCGAGGAAGGTCGAGTACGTCGACACGCCCGAGGCGCCCTGGGCGCCCTTGATGATGGCGGTACCGTCCTCGAGCAGATGCAGGTCGTCGATCGTAGAGTTGCCCGTGATGTTAAAGATCACGTGCAGGCCGCGGGAGTCGACACCCACAATGAGGCAGGTGACGATCTCTTTGATGATCTCGCCAAAGGCCAGCGTCACGATAGCCAGGTAATCGCCGCTCAGGCGCAGGACCGGGATACCGATCAAGAAGCCCAAGATGGCAGCGGCGATAGCGCCGACCACAATGCTGATGATAAGGCGCACCGGATCGGAGGGAACGGCGCTCTCGAGGGCGACCGCGGTGACGATGCCCGTGTAGGCACCGACACTCATAAAGCCCGCATGGCCCAGCGACAAGTCGCCCGCGATGCCGACGACGAGGTTAAGGGAGATGGCCATGACGATATAGGCCGTGATGGGAACCAGCTGACCGGCGATCATGCGCGGAATCATATGGTTGGACTGCATAAAGAACACGATGGCGAACGCCACAAGGCACATGGCGTACGTAACAAAGTCGTGACGCGTCTGCTTGTCTTTAAGAAACTTCATAACGCTCACCTACACCTTCTCGGGGACGTACTTGCCCAAGAGGCCGGCAGGCTTGACGAGCAGGACGATGATCAGAACACCAAAGACGATGGAGTTGGCAAGGCTCGTGGAAATGTAAGCCTGTGCCATCGCCTCGATGATGCCGATGAGAATGCCACCGACAAAGGCACCGGGGATGGAGCCGATACCGCCGAAGACGGCGGCGTCGAAGGCCTTGATGCCAGGCATGGCGCCCGTGGTGGGTTGCAGGACCGGCGAGTAGGAGCACAGGAGCACACCGGCGATGGCGGCAAGGGCGGAGCCGATGGCAAACGTCATCGAGATGGTACGGTTGACGTTGATGCCCATGAGCTGAGCGGCGGCTTTGTCCTCGGACACGGCGCGCATGGCTTTGCCCATCTTGGTCTTACCTGTAAAGAACATCAGGCCGGCCATGATAACCAGGCAGGCGACGATGGTGACGAGCGAGACGGCGCTTACATTGAACTTGGCCAAGAACTCCGGCACCTGGAAGGTGACGAGCGAAGTGAAGTTCTTGGGCGTGGCGCCCCACAGAAGCTGCGCGGCGTTCTGCAGGAAGTAAGACACGCCGATGGCCGTGATCAGAACGGCCAGCGGGCCCGCCTGACGCAGCGGCTTGTATGCCAGACCCTCGATGAGAACACCGAGAACGGTACAGACCACACAAGAGAGAATTACAGATGCCCAGCCCGGGAGGCCGAGATACGACGTGGCGCAGAACGAGACATAGGCACCGACCATGATAACGTCGCCGTGAGCGAAGTTCAGCATCTTGGCGATGCCATAGACCATGGTGTAGCCCAACGCGATGATGGCGTAGACGCTGCCCATGGACAGGCCGTTGACCAGGTATTGGATAAAGACCGTCATGTTCCACATCCCCCTTTCGAATAGGTTTCCAGTTAATGTATGAAACAGGGACGTTACACTGTCCCTAGATACCAAGCAAGCAGGGAAGGCCAAAACCTCCCCTGCTTGGGATCAAAACCGCTCTATGTAAGGCGGCTTATTAGGCCTGTACGTACTTGCCGTCGGTGATGACGTACGCCGTGGGCTCCTTCTGGACCTGGCCCTTATCGTTCCAGGTGAGCTTGCCGGTCAGACCGTCAACGGTAATCTTGAGCATAGCCTTAGGCAGCTTCTCGGCGACCTCGGTCGGGTCGGCGTCGACACCAAGACCGGCCTCCTCGAGGGCCTCGGCCACCGCGTGCACGCCGTCGTAAGCGTCGGCGGCAAACTGGTCCGGAGTCTCGCCATACTTATCCTTGTAAGCGTTGACGAAGTCGGCGTTCTTCTCGTCGTCGGCGGAGAACGGGGTCATGAGCAGCAGACCCTCGGCAAGAGAGGTGTCGAAGCCCTCAACGCCCAGGATGCCGTCCATGCCGTCGCAGCCCATCATCTTGACGTCGTAGCCCATGTCCTTGGCGTTCTTGAGCAGGACGGACGCCGGCGTGTAGTAGATCGGCGCAAAGATCATGGTAGCGCCGGCCTGCTTGGCCTTGGTGAGCTGGTTGGTAAAGCTCGTGGCGGAGTCGTCCTTAAAGGTCTCCTCGTCAACAATCTCGAGCTTGGATTTAGCGGCCTGAACCTTAAAGGAATCTGCGATGCCCGAAGAATAGGCGTCGCCGGAGTTATAGAACAGCACGAACTTCTCGTCCGCATACTTCTGCGCCAGGAACTTGGCAGCGTTGACGCCCTGGTTGGGATCGGTAAAGCAAACCTGGAAGACGCAATCCTTGCCCTTGGTGACGTCCTCGGAGGACGCGGACGGAGTGATCATGAACGTCTCGGGGTCGTTACCGCACTCGGCGGCAACGGCAACCGACGCACCCGTGGTGGTCGGGCCGACGAGGGCCTGCATGCCCCAGTCGAGCAGGGTGTTAAAGGCGTTGACGGCCTTCTCGCCGTCGGCCTGGTCATCCTCGGCCTTGCTGGCAAGCGGCAGCTCCTTGGTCGAGAAATCCTTGCAGCCAAGCTCGACACCCTGGGTAACGGACTTGCCGTAGGACGCGTTGGCGCCGGTCAGCGGGCCGATGGTGCCGATCTTAAACGAAGCGTCGCCCGAAGCGGAACCGCTGTCGCCGCCGTTGGAGGAGCAGCCAGCTAGAATAGACATCGCCCCCAGACCTGCTGCGCTCGCGATAACGCTCCTGCGATTCATAACAGGGTTCAATGACTTACCGGTGAGGCTCGACATGCGGCTCTCCTCTCAAATCTCGTCGGGTTTCGGTTACCCGACAGGCCATCCTTCGCCGTGTTCGGCGTTCGCAAAATAGTAGACGCTTTAGTTGAGAAAAGTGGCGATTATTTCAACTTTTCTTTTGTTTTGTCCGTTTATCCATAATTATGCGTATTTCTATTGGTTTATGCAGTTTAGCCACTTTATTGTGTGAAAGTAATGTTTCCATTCTGTTACAAGCGTCCCTGCCCTGATTAAAACAGCCTCACCGGTAGCGCTTTATGCGCACTTAGGCGGCGATGTACTTGCCGTCCTGGATCACATAGGCTGTAGCGGGCTTCTCGACTTGGCCCTCGTCGTTCCACGTGAGCTCGCCCGTCAGGCCCTCGATCTTGATCTTGCGCATGGCCTTGGCAAGATCGCCGGCAATGTCGGCGCCGTCGGCCGTCGTGTCGATGCCAGCCTTGTCGATAGCCTCAGCGATCGCGTGGACACAGTCGTAGGCGTCGGCGGCAAACTGGTTGGGGGTCTCGTCGTACTCCTCCTTGTATGCCTTGACGAAGTCGGCGTTCTTCTCGTCGTCAGCGGAGAACGGGGTCATGAGCAGCACGCCCTCGGCAAGAGAGGTGTCGAAGCCCTCAACGGAGAGCAGGCCGTCCATGCCGTCGGTGCCCATGAGGGTCATGTCGTAGCCCATGTCCTTGGCGTTCTTGAGCAAAACGGACGCCGGCGTGTAATAGATCGGGGCAAAGATAAGCGTGGCGCCGGCCTCCTTGGCCTTGGTGAGCTGGTTGGTAAAGCTCGTGGAAGAGTCGTCCTTAAAGGTCTCGGTATCAACGATGTCGAGCTTGGACGCCTTGGCCTGCTCGGCAAAAGCGTCGGCAACGCCCGAGCTATACGTATCGCCGGAGTTGTAGAACAGGGCGATCTTGGCATCCGCGTACTTCTCGGCCAAGAACTTCGCGGCGCTGGCGCCCATGGTGGGATCGGTGAAGCAAACCTGGAAAACCGTGGTCTTATCCTTGGTAACGTCGAGCGACGAGGCCGAAGGCGTGACCATGAGCACATCGT
>JAIHTM010000183.1 GCA_022713905.1 Collinsella sp. | reverse complement strand
ATTGGAGGGGCGGGTCGTAAGTAGGCGAGGGGCGGGAGAGGGACGCGCGTGGTGCGGCATGTGCGATGGGTGCGGCGCGGCCGTGCTTGGCTAACGGTGCCTTGGCACATCCTCGGCAGCTTGCCCTAGAGCTTGTGGTGGCGCTCTTCTTTGCGCTCCTCGGCTGCCTGCTCCTCCTGCTTAAAGGCGGGGTCGTCGGGGGTGACCAGTTCGTCCTCGTGCGTGCGCTTGTTGTAATGGTGGCGCAGCACGGGTTCAAACAGGTGCAGGTGCTTGGCAAAGGCCGCCGAGCCAATGGCAAGCACGGTAAAGATGAGCACGCGCATGGGCACCTCGACCTGATTGATGGCGGCGGCGCCGGCCGAAAGCATAATGCACCAGGCGTGGATGAGCAGCACAGCCTGTTTTTGGTTGTAGCCTTCTTGGATCAGGCGGTGGTGGATGTGGCCCTTGTCGGCCTGCCCGATGCTAATGTGGGCGCGCTTGCGGCGCACGATGGCGCTAAACGTGTCGATGATAGGCACGCCGGCAACGATGAGCGGGATGATAAGCGAGGTGAGTGCGGCGGTGCGGCTCACGTTGAGCAGCGAGATGGAGCCCAGCGCAAAGCCCAGAAGCAGCGACCCCGAGTCGCCCAAGAAGATGCTTGCGGGGTTGAAGTTGTAGCGCAAAAAGGCCAGACAGGCGCCAAAGAGCGCAATGGAGAGCGCGGCGGCGTCGATGCGGCCCGAGAGAACGGCCATCGAAAACATGGTGAACGACGCGATGCCGCAGATGCCCGTGGCCAAGCCGTCGAGGCCGTCGATGAGGTTAATGATGTTGGTGAATGCCACCAGATAGATTACGGTGATGGGGTAGGCGAGCCATCCGAGCATGATTTCGCCGGGGGCAAACGGGTTGACGATGACGCCGATTTTTAGGCCGCCGATACAGGCGATAAGCGCGGCGAGGACTTGTCCGGCCAGCTTTTGCTTGGGCGTGAGCTGGAAGACGTCGTCGATAGCGCCGGTCGCAAAGATGACGGTAAAGGAGAGCGCCAGCATGGGATAGCTAATGTGAAGGCGCGGGTGCGGCACCAAAACGGGCGGCCAGCCTAGGTACCAGGTGCCTAGGATTTGCACAATGCAGGCAACGACCAGGCCCAAAAACACCGCCGTTCCGCCCAAACGTGGGATGGGCTTGGTGTTGATGCGGCGCTTAGAAGGATAGTCGACGGCATCGAGCTTAATTGCCAAGCGCTTGACCAGGGGCACCGCGAGGAAGGTCGTGATAAAGGCCGCCGCTGCCACGCATAGGTACGGTATGTAGCTCGGGGATGAAGCCATGAATCTAAAAACCGCCAAGCGTCGAAGGAAAAGGTCAGAAGAACGCCATGCGCAAAGGGCATAGCCGAACCATAATACTCGACCAAGGGGGGTGCATGGAATTGCACGCAGCGATAATCACGCGCTTACCAGATATTGGGATGTTGTCGATGGCTTGTCGGGATGCCGGCGGGGATCCATATGGACTGTAATGGTGATTTTCGGCAAAAGAAAACCACCCCCCACGTTACGAAAATGAACCCACCTAAAACAGGTGGGTGCCCTCATCGACTGTTCCAGCGTCCTTAACAACGAAGGATACCTGTACTAGGTACGACTGTGTGGGCTCCCTAAATAAACGCGACGGTTCACCCAGTTGCTCCGCGGGGGGCGGAATACCTACATCATAAGGCGGCACTTTATCGATTCCAGTCTTGACATTACAAAAATCGTGTCGGACGATTACGGCGCCTTGGGCTCGAGCCGTCTGTGGGGTTGATCCCTTTACGTTTGAGCTGCTGAATCGTTGTTTTGGAGCATGGTTTTATGCCGACGTCGTTGACCGAACTTTTTTCGCCTGTCTGCCATTTGTGTCCGCGCCGTTGCGGTGCGGCGCGCGATGAGGGCGCGCACGGCGTCTGCGGTGCTAACGACACGCTCAAGGTGGCCCGCGCCGCGCTTCATATGTGGGAGGAGCCGCCTATCTCGGGCGAGGCCGGTTCGGGCACAATCTTCTTTAGCGGCTGCTCGCTCAAATGTATCTACTGCCAGAACCACGAGATCTCGACCGGCAATTTTGGCCTTGAGATTTCGCCTGAGCGCCTGGTCGAGATTATGCTGGAGCTGCAGGAGCAGGGCGCCAATAACATCAACCTGGTGACGGCGACGCACTATGCGCACCTGTTGCCTGCCGCGATTGCCGCGGCACGGGCGCGCGGACTGGTTATCCCGATCGTCTACAACACGAGTGGTTACGAGCGCGCGAGTGCCGTGGCGGCGCTGGGCGACCTGGTTGATGTGTGGCTCACCGACTTTAAATATGCCGATGCCGGGCTTGCGCAGTCGCTCTCTCATATAAAGGACTACCCACGTGTGGCCGTGTCAGGCCTGGCTCAGATGGCGCGCGAGATCGAGCGCCGCGGGGGAGAGCTGGTGGATGAGGGCGGGCTCATGAAGCGCGGCATGATTGTGCGCCATCTGGTACTGCCGGGACATGCAGACGATTCGTGTCGCGTGCTGGACCTGGTGTGGCAGACGGTGGGCGATGTGCCGATCTCGGTCATGAACCAGTACACGCCCAATGCACTTATGCGCGAGCAGGGCGGCGACCTGGCGCGTGCCGTGACGCGCGAGGAGTACGAGCAGGTGCTCGACCATGCCGACGACCTGGGCTTTACGACGATGTTCTGGCAAGAGGGCGGCGCGGTAGACGAGAGCTTCACCCCGGCCTTCGACACCACCGGCGTCCTCACCAGCGCAAAGTAGCGCGTTCGCCGATGATTTTTAATCCCCGTCCCAGAAAAATCATCGGGGTGGCTCGGACGTTTGAAAAGTAGTCAAAACAGCCCCGTCCCAAAAAGACTGGGTATTGGGCGTTGACAGTTGGCGAGCCGTAGGTAAAATATCAACTTGTCCTGGGGACGTAGCTCAGTTGGGAGAGCGCTGCCGTCGCATGGCAGAGGCCGAGGGTTCGACTCCCTTCGTCTCCACCCTTGGATTTGATAAGCCGCTGACATTGTGTCGGCGGCTTTTTTTAAAAGAAAGGGCTGTACCATGGCCGAGCTTGAGTCCCAACCACTGTCTGCCGAGGAACGCGCCGAGTTGGAAGAGCTCCGCGCCGAGAAAGCTCGTCGCGAGGCCCAGGAAGAGGCACGCCGCGAGCGTGAGGAGCTGGCCGCCCTGCGTGCCGAGCGTGCGAAGGCCGAGGAGGCTGCTGCGAAGGGCGCAGCCGTACCGGCGCCTGCGCCCGCACCCAAGCCCGCCTCTGCGAAGCCTGCACCTGCCGCGCACAAACCTCAGCCTAAAAAGGCCGCTCGTCCCAAGTCCGTCGATCCCAAGCCGAGCCGCGACGAGATGAGCTTTGCCCAGCGCATGGTTACCTCCAAGGAGCCTACGGGCGAGAACGAGATCCCTGGCATGGCGCCGGCTCAAAAAATCATCATTGTCCTTGCCCTCATCGCGTTTGTCATCTTTATGGGCTACACGATCCTGACCAGCATGGGCCTGCTCTAGCCGATTCGCGCCGGGTGCCATGCCCGAACACTCTGCCCTTCTCCAACCCTCAACCTCTGCACAACGCATCCGAAAGGTCGCCCCATGGCTTTGACCGACATCTCTCATCCCACCGACATTGCAATGCTCACTGATCTGTACGAGCTCACTATGGCCCAGGGCCTGTGGGAGAACGGCAAGGCCAATGAGCAGGGTTGTTTTACGGCGTTTTACCGCGACCATCCCTTTGGCAGCGCGTATGCCGTCATGTGCGGCACCGCCGAGCTGCCCGAGCTGGTCGAGAATCTGCGCTTTACACCCGAGGATATCGACTACCTCGCCTCACTCCAGGCCCCGGCCGGCGGCGCGATGTTCAAGCCTGCATTCCTCGACTACCTGCGCGATTTTCGAGCGCATGTAAACATCGACGCCGTTCCCGAGGGCGAGCTCGTCTTTCCGCGCGAGCCCATGGTGCGCGTCACCGGTCCCGCGCTGGAATGCCAGCTGCTCGAGACGGCGCTGCTCAACATCGTCGGGTTCCAGACGCTTGTCGCCACCAAGACGGCGCGCGTGGTGCTCGCCGCCGACGGTCGCCCCGTGGCGGAGTTTGGCCTGCGCCGAGCCCAGGGTCCCGATGGCGGCCTGGCCGTTGCGCGCGCGAGCTACGTTGCCGGCTGCTCCTCTACGTCCAATGTGCTCGCCGGCCGCCGCTACGGTATTCCCGTCTTTGGCACGCATGCGCACAGCTGGGTGATGAGCTTCGATTCCGAGCTCGAGGCCTTCCGCGCCTTTGCCAAGTCGAGTCCCAAGAACTGTACGCTGCTTATCGACACCTATGACGTGCGCGAGGGCTGCGAGCATGCCATTACGGTTGCCAAGGAGATGGAGGCGGTGGGCGAGCGTCTGTCGGCCATTCGCATCGACTCCGGCGACCTCGCCAAGCTCTCCAAGTATGTTCGCGGCCGTTTTGATGCCGAGGGCCTGCCCTATGTGGGGATTTCGGTTTCCAACGATCTGGATGAGTACACGATTCAGTCGCTGCTCGACCAGGGCGCGCCCATCGACAGCTTTGGCGTGGGTACCAAGCTTGCGACCTGTTACGACCAGCCGGCGCTGGGCGGCGTGTACAAGCTTTCCGCCCGCCGTGCGAGCGAGGCAGATCCATGGACGCCGGTTGTCAAGCTCTCCGAGCAGCCCTACAAGCGCACGATCCCGGGTGTGCAACGCGTGCGCCGTTATTACGACGGCTTTGGCGGCCCGGTCTGCGACATGATCTACGACGAGGACCATCTGGCGGGGGAGGGCGCCGCGCGCGGCAATACCCTTGTGGCCGTGAATGATGCCGCCCTGGTGACCGACGTGTCCGAACTTGAGTATCGCGAGCTGCTGGTGCCAATCGTGCGCGATGGCAGTGCGGTGGCTCCGCGTGAGAGCATCCAGGACGCGCGCGAGCGCTGTGCTTGGGCGTTCGATCATCTGGACGCAGCTTTCAAGCGCTTCCTGTACCCGCAGACCTATGTGGTGGGCATGGAGCAGGGCCTGGCTCAGGTGCGCGACGAGCTCGTGCGCAAGAACATGGCTGCGGCTTCGGCCTTCCCCTGGGCAAAATGATCCGAAGGGGACGGAGGAAAACGGATCATTTTCGTCCGTTCCGCACTAGGCGCCCCGACTGCCCCAGCTCGCCCGAACGCTCGACATTCGATTGGTTTGACGTATGACGACTTCTTATAAAACGATGGTGGTAAAGATCGGTTCGTCCACGGTGGTGGGCGCCGACGGCAAGGTCAACCGCGCCTTTATCGGCGGGCTTGCCGACCAGGCCGCAGCGCTGCGCGAGCTTGGCTGGCGCCTGGTCGTGGTGAGCTCGGGTGCCATTGCCTGCGGCTATCCCGTGCTGGGCTTCGACCGCAAGCCGGTCGGCGACCTGCCGAGCCTGCAGGCCTGCGCCTCGGCCGGTCAGTGCATCATCTCGTCGGCCTACGACGAGGAGTTCCATGCGCGCGACCTGCTCACCTCGCTCGTGCTGCTCACGCGTCACGACAC
>JAIHTM010000004.1 GCA_022713905.1 Collinsella sp. | reverse complement strand
GGCCGGAGCGGCGGGCGGGGACGAAGCGACCGTCAGCGGGGAGATGGCCGGAAACTCGTTCGCCGTTGGCTCGGGGCGGGGCTATCGTGCATCGGCCGCCCAGCGTGGCCGCGAGTCCCGAAGGGTTTCCTGCGTGCGGCCCGGGGTCCTCGACGGCGAGCGAGGGGCGGGGCTTGTGCGGCGTCTTGTCGTGCGGGAGCATTGGTCGTCCGGGCGGATCGCGGGCGGGATCGCGGTCGAGCGGCCGGGACTGATGGTCTTTGCGTCCGCTATCTACAGGGCGATCAACGAGCGGCGGCTTGATCCACCCGGCCTGACGCGTACCCGCCGTGGAATCAGGGCGCGTCTGCGTCATAAAGGCAAACGCCGGCGCGGGAGGGGCGGGCCGGAGGAACGGCGTGGCGAGATCCCGGGCGCCAGTCCCATCGGGCAGCGTCCCGAGATCGTGGGGGAACGTTCCGGGCTTGGCGACCGGGAAGGCGACGCCGTCGTCGGCAAAGGCGCCGGGGCGTGCCTCGTCACGCTCGTGGACCGCAGAAGCGGTCTGCTCTCCGGAGGACGCTGTGCCGCGCATGCCAGACGCGACGTTGCCGATGTGGGGATCGGCGTGCTCCGAAGGCATCCGGAGAGCCGGACCGTGACCCTGGACCGGGGCATGGAGTCCGCTGACTTCGAGAAGGTCGAACAGGCCACCGGCGCGGTGTTCTGCTTCGCCCTGCCCCTCCATCCATGGCGGCGCGGCGGCAACGGGAACACCGACGGGCTGATTCGTGAGTGTTTCCCCAAGGGCGCCGGCTTCACCGCTGTCGGCGAGCAGGAGGTCCGGGCCGTGTACGATGCCATCGATCACAGACCACGCAAACGCCATGGATACCGGATACCCTGGGAAGTCCACCATTCAACGGTGTTGCACTTGCTCTGACGATTCAAGCAAAGTAATAATCGAAAGATATAGATAATTCTGAGTATCAATCATAAAAGCGTGTGTGTATCTAGCATTCATGCGGCAAATTGATGAAGCGCACCCCTAATGACATACAATATATGCGAAAACATTGGGATTAAGAGCATATGGGGAGCACACGGCAATGAAGCATGGCGCGCATTCGGAACGAGAACTGCTTTCTCCAGGCATGAGAGTGCTGATCCGCGGCCAGGAATGGCTTGTGGATAGGGTCGAACTGAACAGCCTTGGCAACCATGCCGTTTCATGCACTGGTATCTCCGCTCTGGTGCGGGATGTGACGGCCACGTTCCTTGATGATTTGGACACAATTACACCTGTCGATCCGGTGAAGACGCGTTTCATTCCCGACACCTCGGCAAGAGCTGCGAAATCGCATCTGTTCATCGAGAGTCTGTTACGTGCCACTGCGCCGACCGATGCGAGGATTCATGTCGGCCACAAGGCTGCCATGGACTCCCTGCCGTACCAACTCGTTCCGGCGAAGAAGGCGCTCGCCCAACCGCGCCAGCGAATTCTCATCGCCGACGCTGTCGGTCTTGGCAAGACCTTGGAGGCTGGCATCCTGATGTCGGAACTCATCAAGCGCCGCAAAGGCCGCCGTATTCTCGTGGTAACGGCGAAAAGCATGATGGTCCAGTTCCAGAAGGAGATGTGGGAACGGTTCACCATCCCGCTGATTAGTCTGGACTCCTCGCGCATCCAGCAGATTCGTTCCGAGATCCCCGCGAACGCCAACCCGTTCTCCTACTACGACAAGGTGATCATCTCCATTGATACGTTGAAGAGGGACATCCAATATGGCGCGGCACTCGATGCCTCGTATTGGGACATCATCGTGATCGACGAGGCTCAGAATGTCGCCGACCGTGCCGCCAACGGTCGCAGCGCACAGCGCGCCAAGCTCGCCAAACGCCTTGCTTCCCGTTCCGATACGTTGATTATGCTGTCCGCCACGCCTCATGACGGCCGTGCCCGTAGTTTCGCTTCGTTGATGAACATGCTCGACCCAACTACTCTGCCCGATCCGGAACAGTACGACAAGCAGGATGTCGAACACCTGTACGTCCGCCGTTTCAAGAAGGACGTGATGGCCGAAGTATCGGGCAGCTTCCCGGAGCGCAAGGTGACGCAGGAGAAATGCATGGCCACCGCGGCCGAGGAAGAGGCGTTCGATTATCTGACCGATATGAAACTCGTCATGGATATGCATCAGAAGAGAAGCAATTCCTTCTTGTTCAAGACGATGCTTGAGAAGAGTCTGTTTTCATCGCCGGCAGCGTGCATTAAGACCATCGACGAGCGAGTGAAGCGGCTTGCCAAAAAAGATGCGTCCGATCAGACCGGAGACATCGACAGGCTTGAAGGGCTCAAGGCCGCTTTGGAGAAAATCGGTCCGATGCAGTTTTCCCGATACCAGAGACTGCTGCAGCTTCTGCGCAGTGCCGATTACGGTTGGCATAACGGTGAAGACGCCGACGACCGTATCGTGATTTTCACGGAACGCATCGAGACGAAGAACTATCTCGAGGAGCACTTGCGGCAGGATCTCAAACTACCGAAGAAGGCTATCGTCTCCATGGATGGAGGCATGAGCGATGTGGAACAGCAGAAAATCGTCGAGGATTTCGGTACGAAGTCCTCGTCTGTACGCATTCTCGTGGCCTCCGACGTGGCCTCTGAAGGTCTGAACCTGCACTATCTGAGCCACAGACTCATCCATTTCGACACTCCATGGTCGTTGATGGTGTTCCAGCAGCGTAACGGACGCATCGACCGTTATGGGCAGCGTAAACAGCCTGATATTCGTTTCATGATGATTAACTCGCGTAATGCAAAGATTCAAGGTGACACGCATATTCTCGAGATCCTGCAGCAGAAGGAAGACCAGGCACGTAAGGATATCGGCGATCCGTCCTTGCTCATGGGCAAATTCGACGTCGATCAGGAGGAAGATTTTACCCGCGAAGCGATTGAATCCGGCGAATCAGCGGAGAATTTCGCAGCCAGACTTTGTATTCCTGATGAGGACATCGATCATTCGGACGAACGTTCCGGAGACGTTGAGACTGTGGCGGATGACGATGTTTTCGATCCACTGAGTTTTTTCAACCTCACTACGCCGGATGGTGCCGATACTGCGAGCACTGAGGAAAACGAGTCCGCAGGGGAGAGCACGGCTGGGAGCGCCGACGATGGCGGCATAGTCGATTCCTCTACGCTGATGTCGGATTACGAGTATGTGGATGAGGGGCTCTCCTGCGAGGAGTTCCGGCAGTCGGCTGGTCTTAAGTCGAAACGTCAGTTGCGTGATGCTCATGGATTCGCGGTGGAGTTCCAAGGGAATAGCCCGTTGCGCGCGTGGCTGCGCAGACGTGTGCCGAACACGCAGGTGTTGCGAGACAACATCGCTGAATGGAGTGATGACGCGAAATACTGCGAAGACCAAGCCAACGGTCTGCTGGCCCGTATCAACGACGAGTCATGGAGTCGGGTCCAATACCTGTGGGAATTGAATCCAATCACGGAATGGGTCGGGTTGAAGGCTTCCTCACTGCTGTACCAACGTGACGAGGCCCCGATTATTGGCGTGACCAACGGAAACCTGCATGCGGATGAGACGATTATGCTGATGAACGGCATGGTCGCCAACAAGCACGCATCCCCGGTGATCGATGAATGGTTCGGTGTACGGTATCTCGATGGCGAATGCATGGGCATACTGCCACTTGAGGAAGTGTGGCGTATCACCGGATATCGTGGGAACTTGATTCCGGGAACCACTGAACGTCGTTATGTGAGTCGAGAGGATTCCGCGGCCAGCTCCGAACAGATAGATGCGGCACAACTGCTGTTGGAGGATGCGGTATCGCGCGGCAAGAGCATGCTCAGCGATTGCGGTGAACAATATCGTGCGCAGGCAGATGAAGAAGTGACTCGGCAAATGGACCGCATCGAGCGTTGGTCCCATGCACGCAAGGCACTGTTGCAATCCCAAGGCAAAAACACCAAGGAAAACACAAAACAGGTTGATCGGATGCTCGAACAATATGCCGACTGGGTTCAGGACACATTGGACGCCTCCGGCGAACCAGTAATCCGCATTGCGGCCGCATTCGTAGGTAAGGAATAGAGGGGGAGACCATGGCGAAGGAACTGAACGAGACGTTCCCAGGCATCGAGGCGGTCAACGACTTCTACACGCCGTACTATATGAAGGAATATTTTCCGGATGAAGTGAAGAATGCCTCCACACCTTGGAAACAGCTTCCTCCTGAGGAACGCCCAGCGCGACTGCTGAAGGACATGCGCCAGTCGTTCACCGAAGTCATCAACAACAACGAGAACGATCTGTTTCCAGCTGAACGGGTACGGAATTTCATCGACGACATGCTCGCCGCACTCGGCTATACGCAGGAGGGGAATCAAGCCAAAGACGAGGGATTGCCCGACCGGATTTCAGGGAAGTCTGTTCCTGTCTACTATCAGGTCAATGATTCCGATGGGGCTCCGCGCTTGCAAGTTCTGGTGAGCCTGTCCGATAGTGCGGAGGCAGGCGTTCTGGAAAGCCCCATCGAAGACGGCTCCAGCAAGGACGGCACCTCCTGTGAGGAATATGCACGTATGCTGCTTGCCGATTTCGACGAGCCGGCACGGTGGATTCTTCTCATGGGGTTGCATCAGATAGCGTTGATCGACCGCCGTAAATGGAATGACAAGAAATGCATGCTGTTTGACCTGGACGAGATCTTCAGCCGCCATCAGGATCATGTGTATACGGCGATGGCTGTGCTGTTGCGTCGTGATAGTCTCTGCCCGAACAAAGGTGACAGTCTGCTTGACACGTTTGATGACACGTCTGCGAAGAACGCGGTTGAGGTGTCTGACAATCTGCGTTCCGCGTTACGTGAATGTGTGGAGATTCTTGGTAATGAGGTCATCCACGACTGGACTTGTAATAAGGGGCGGAGCATCGACGAAATCGACGCGGGCGATCTGACAGTGCAGGCGTTGCGATACATGTACCGTCTGCTGTTCCTCCTGTTCATCGAGGCGAAGCCGTCGCTCGGCTACGCGCCGATGAAATCCGACATCTACCGTACCGGCTATTCGCTGGACAGCTTGCGAGATATTGCGGAACAGATGCGTGGCTGCATGGATGAGGCTGGCGATTCCACCTATCTAGCGTACACATTGCGCCGACTCGACGATCTGGTATTCAATGGGTATCCGAAGACGGACGAACAGTTCAAAGGATTGTCCGCCGAGGAGGCCACCAACGCGGTGTTCATGGTGCCACCGCTCAAGGCGCACATCTTCGACCCGGAACGGACCGCGCTGATCGAACATGCCGCACTCCGCGACAGCGTAATGTTGCGCATCGTCGATTTGATGAGCGTCACCAAGACGGGTAAGGGAGTCAAACGCAGGCAGCGCATCTCCTATGCGGCCCTGGGCATCAGCCAGATGGGTGCCGTGTATGAGGCATTGCTGTCTTACCGTGGTTTCATCGCCAAGGAGAAACTCTACGAGGTCAAACGAGCCAAGGATTCCTACGACCCTTTGGAAGTCGGCTATTTTGTGCCGGAACGAGAACTCGACAATTATTCGGAGGCCGAGCGTGTACGCTACCCGGACAAGAGCCTGCATGCCGGCGAGCTACGCACCTACGAGCCGGGCACATTCATCTACCGACTTGCAGGCCGGGAACGTGAAACGTCGGCCTCCTTCTATACGCCGGACAGTCTTGCGCAATGCCTGGTGAAGTACGCGCTCAAGGAGATTGAGCCACGTGTCCATCAAGCCGCCGATATTCTGAGCCTGAAGATCTGCGAGCCGGCTATGGGCTCTGCGACCTTCCTGAACGAGACCATCAACCAGCTGGCCACTATGTATCTGAACCGCAGGGAGAAGGAGCGGGTTGCTGAGGAAGGCCAGAAGGCGGCGATTCCCGCGGAACACAGGCAGGCTGAACTGCAGAAGGTTAAGATGTACATCGCCGACCACAACATCTACGGCATCGACCTGAACCCCGTGGCAGTGGAATTGGGAGAAGTGTCCCTATGGCTCAACACCATTTGCGAAGGATCCTTCGTACCATGGTTCGGCACCCAGCTGCAATGTGGCAATTCGCTGATTGGCGGCCGTCGCGTCGGGTATTCGGAATCGAATCTGGCCGGCGCTACCAAAAACCGCCACTGGTATGAGGTCGAACCCACGCATATCGGGTTCAACCAGAGTTCGTCATCCGTCAAGCGCATCTACCAGTTCCTGACCGGAGATCCGGACATGTGCAAGTATGATGACAAGACCGTCAAAAGCATAGAATCCGAACATCTGGAAACCATCAAGGCTTGGAAGAAGGAATTCGCCAAGAAGCCTTATTCCCAGACGGAGATTGGTCTGATGAGGTCGTTGTCAAAGACCATCGACGAACTATGGCGCGGCCAGATCAAAGCGCGTCGGCAATTGGAAAAGGCGACTCAAGACGATTTGATTATCTACGGTTTTGACGCGAACGTTTCCAAAAAGACCGCGAAGGCTTTGGAAAACCAGCAGAAGCATGGGCAGGGGTTGCTTGGCATCGAAAATGAATACTTCCGTGGCAACAACCTCACCATTCGCGAGAAAGATGAGATGCTTCGCATTGCCTACCATTCGGAAAAGGCTGAGAACGCCAGCGAATACGCTCGTTTGAAACTTGCCATGGACTACTGGTGCTCGCTGTGGTTCTGGCCTATCGATCAGGCGGGTCTGCTCCCCACAAGATCGCAGTATCTCACGGAAATGTCGCTGATCCTCACCGGCGAGATTCCACAGGAAGAGGGATTCACTCTGATGTCGATGGATAACAATCAGCCCACGCTTATGGACACCATGGACGATAGTCATGAACGCGACTACATGTATGACCACACTCTGGATCTCGATGAGCTTTGCAAAGGTGATGGGGAACCAGCGCAAAGGCTTCGCTTGGTGAAGGAAATCGCCAAGAAGCAGCGTTTCTTCCACTGGGAGCTCGAATTCGCCGACGTGTTCAAAGACGGCGGCTTCGACTTCATGGTCGGCAACCCGCCGTGGGTGAATGTGCAGTGGAGCGAGACGGATGCCGTTTCCGATGCGAATCCTTATTTTGCGATTCATAAGCTTACGGCTTCCGATCTGAGTAAGCGTATGAACGAATTGCTGACCGATAGGCATATGCGGGAAATGTTCCTTCAAGAGTATGAAGGTGTTGCTGGATCGCTTGCATTTTATGGCGCAGTGGGGAATTATCCGCTCTTGCAGGGACGGACCAACCTATTTCGTTGTTTTCTTCCAAATGCTTGGGATTATACGCGCTCGCAAAATGGAGTAAGTGCCTTTATACACCCCGAGATTGTATTTAGTGATATGAAAGCTGGAGCACTTCGTAATGTGTTATTTCAGAAATTATGCAAGCACTTTCATTTCAATAATAAAAAACATGTTTTTCCTAGTATTGATGGGCAGCGTTCTTTTGGTTTAAATATATATAAAAATTTATATAAATATTATATAAATATAAATAAAAATAAGTTGCATGATGTACTTATATCTTTGAATGATCTAATTTTAAGTAAGAAAATAGATTATGTAAGTTCTTCTGGATTTTATCAAGTTTCGTTAATGAGAAAATATGAGTCTGATAAAGAAGGAGCAGAGAAATATATTTCCACAGTGCGAGATATTGTCGACAAAGGACTTGCTGAGGTGGGGCTATTCCATCTAGAGTATGTGTTCAATAGTGAAGCTGAAAATAGAGAAGAAAATGAGTATCTAATACGGAGAATTGTTTTTGAAGCAGATTCAAAAGTTTTTCCTCCTGAAAACATTCATGTGTTAATTGGAGAAAATGGTGTTGGGAAAACGACTTTCCTTAAAGGAATTGCGGAAAAGTATTCTGGAATCAATGAAGACGTGAATCATATCATTTATATCTCGACTAATAGGTTAGATGCCGATGTGAATCAGGCGGGATCCATGGATATCTTTTCTTCTGACGCTTTAAAAAAACTTTTAGTCGACATTTCTAGGTCTAATAGACTTTCAGAAAAACTAATGAATAGTTTGAGAAGAATTGCGCAGAATGTAAAATTCTATGGGTTGGATTTCATTTCGAAAATTGATTTTTATCTTGAGGAAAATAATTCTAACGAATTTCGTAAATGGATTGCAGATGAATCTAATGTAGATCAATGCAGTGCTGGTCAAAAAGAAGTCCTATTTGTATTTGCTTTTATGATTTATAAATTCAATACGTCTAGATCGTTGCTCATTATTGATGAACCGGAAAATTATTTGCACGCTCCGCTTTTAAGTGCTTATATAAACGAGATTCGCTCTTTCTTAAGCAATGAAAGAACGGGTGCAATGGCAATTTTTGCAACTCATTCTCCTGTCGTTTTACGTGAGATTCCACGAAAATGCGTGTACGTACTTCGATCAAGAGATGGACTTCGCTACGTCTCTCATCCTAATATTGAAACATTTGGAGAAAATCTTGGCGTATTGCTTAATGAAGTATTCGGTGTGAATGCAGACAAAAGTGGCTACTTCAGTTTTTTGAAAGACACAGTTAAGAAAATTCCAAAAGAAAAGGTCGAGAAAAAATATAATAAGCCTTTTTCTAAGGAGAGTCTTTCAAGCTATTGCATGGATGAATTTGGAGAAAAGCTTGGTATGGAAGCGAGAGCATTGCTTCCATACATCGTAGGTGAAGCATGGCCGAAAGGGCAGCAATGAAAAACATTAAGGATATGTTTAGCAATATTTTCCCTGATGTACCTTGCCGAAAGCGTAAGGATAAAGAAAGTATTTCTCAGTATTTAAAAGACGTCTATTCTATTTTATTTACTATATTAAAGAATAAGAAGACAACGGAAAATGTAAAAGATTATGAAAAGAAACTTATTGCAATTCGTAGTGCCTTCAAAGAGAATGCTCGATTGCTTGATTTAGGATGGGAAGATTATGTTGAGGAGGCAAGAGCTACAGAAGATAAAAATAATTGGGAGTTCCTCTATGACAGAAAACAACTTTTGAAATATTATAAATTTGATCCAGAAAGACTGCTTTGTCCTTATTGTGGAATTGAGCCTTCTAGAACATTTGATCATTTCTTACCTAAAACGATATATGCATCGTTGAGTACTACTCCGTTCAATTTGATTCCATGTTGTCCTACATGCAATTCAAAAAAAGGATCATTTAATCCTACAAAGAACGCTTTCTTTAATCCCTATCTTGATGAAAGTTATTCTAATTGGCTGGCTATTGAGGACTTTAAATTATGTGAGCATACTTTATTGATTACATATAAAATTAACGAATTTGATAATTACAAACAAGGGGAGAAGTTTAAAAATACAGCTGATACGTTGGATCTTCTTTCTCGTTACAGCTTAAGGGCTGTTCAATT
This sequence comes from Collinsella sp., assembly GCA_022713905.1. GTDB lineage: Bacteria > Actinomycetota > Coriobacteriia > Coriobacteriales > Coriobacteriaceae > Collinsella. The sequence goes on along the minus strand of JAIHTM010000004.1, from coordinate 32,070 downwards.
TATTCTAAATAAGAAGGACTATATAAAAAGAAGATGTACAGATGAAAGAGAGGTCAGAGAACTCTTTGAAGATTATTTGGGTTTTCTTTCATCGGAAGAAAATGACAATTGGAAAAGAGTACTGTGTGAATATATTCAGAAAGAATCTTCTAAGAAAGCGCGAGAGATGTTGCTGAAATATTGCAACGTCTCAAATAGATGGGCATCTTTTAAAGATGGTGTGCGTATTCCAGAATATAGACAATCTTTAGATAATTATTTGGAAAACACCATTAGTAATGGCGAGGAGAGGAATATTTATTTTATCTCTGATGAAAAATTTGATCAAATAATTGTATGCATAACCAATAAAATCAGTCGAGTCTTACTCAAAGATGAGAGTAATTTAAGTGTTTTTGTGCCGGAGATAATCAATCTTTCAGATTGCATGGATGCAGATTTCTATATTTTCGATTCGCAGGGTTGTACGGGAATTCGTTATAAATGTATTGGTTGTGAACATGGTGTGATTGTCTTGAAGAAAGACGCACAAAGAACATCTGAGGTAGGCTGATTGAAAGTAACAGAATTATTATCTGCACAATAATTGAACTGCTATTCAAAGGCGATAGGAAGTGAAATCACCATGGACGCTGGCAAAAAAATCCTGTTGGACTTATTGACCGGTTCGCTTCGGTTCGTCGTGCCGGTGTATCAGCGCAGATACTCATGGGGCGAGGCGCAGTGCCGTCAATTGTGGGCCGACATCATAGCCGCCGGCAGACGCCCGGATCGAACGCATTTCACCGGGTCGGTCGTATGGATGCAGGAGGGCGGCATCAGCCCGGACGGCGTCAGCCGTTGTCTGCTCATCGACGGTCAGCAGCGGCTCACCTCGGTGACCCTGCTGCTCATCGCCTTGGCAGAATACGCCCACGAACACCCGGAGAACCTGCGCTTCTCCACAGACATGATCATCGACCGCGGTTATCTTGTCGACAAGTATGCGACTGGCGAAGGCCGCTGCAAGCTGACGCTTTCCGGCGACGACCGGGACGTGCTGCGCGGCATGTGCGACCATGTGCTTGCCCTTGACCGGCCGAATCATGGGAACCAGGCCGGAACAACGTCCCGGCTGGAAGCGAACCTCGATCTGTTCCGTTCCCTGGTCGCCGCAATCGATGACGTGAACACGGTGTGGAACGGACTGCAACGCCTTGAAGTCGTGTCCGTCACCCTGGACCAGGGACGCGACGAACCGCAACTGGTATTCGAGTCGATGAATTCCACCGGGCTTGATCTGGAGACTTCCGACCTGGTACGCAACTACATGCTCATGGGATGCCCCATAGCCGAGCAGAACGCCCTGTACGCCGACTACTGGCTGCCCATGGAGCGTGTGCTCGGCAGTCTCTCATTCGACGCGTTCCTGCATGACTGGATGGTCGTCACGTTGAAGAGGCCCGTGTCCAAGAACCGATACATGTACTCGGAATTCAAACGTTTCGCAGCCGACAGCTCCCTGCCGCGCATGGAACGCACACGCGGGCTTCTGGAGAACATGCTGGAATATGCCGGGTATTATGCCGCCATCAAAGGCATCGCGTCTGCCGGCAGCGGCGACGCGAACGTGGACCGCCGTCTCGCCTCGATCCAAACCCTGGACAGCACTGTTACGGATCGGATGCTCCTGTACATGTTCGCGGCATGGAAGCATGAACGCATAACCCGGGACGGGCTGCTGCGCATGCTCGCGGATCTCGAATCGTATCTGTTCCGCCGAATGGTCTGCTCGGTATCCAGCAACGGACTGAACAAGCTCGTCCCGTCGTTGATCGCCAAGCTCGAATCAGCGGAAGACGATCCGGCCGAAACCTTCGCCGCGCTGCTCCTCACCGAAACCGCCAAAGCCACGCGCATGCCCACGGATAAGGAATTCAGGCAGGCACTGCTCGGCGAGAATCTGTACCGCCCGGCCTCGCGCTGCAAATATCTGCTCGCCGGATTGGAAAACCACAACCACCCCAAGGACCCGCGGTCCTTCGACGAATACACCGTCGAACACATCATGCCACAGAACGCCATGGCGCATGCCAAATGGCGCGATATGCTCTCCGACCCCGGCCGATTCCCGCTGCTGGTGAACAGTCTGGGCAATCTGACATTGACCGCATACAACTCGGAACTTTCCGACGGAACATTCGAACATAAGAAGAACCGTGCGATCGGCGGGTATAATAGCGAATACCTGTCCATTTCCGCTGAACTGCACGACGCCACGCAATGGGATGAACAGGCGATCGCGCGGCGCGGCGCGCGACTTGCCGATCTTGCATTGCAGGTGTGGACAAGCCCCACAGCGGGGGAACAGGCTATGCAGACTCTGCGCAGCAGGAACTTGAGCCAAGGAGAGCGCGAACAGAATGCCGTCGATTTCGCCGACTTATGCAAGAGAGGGATCCTTGCAGCCGGTGACATGTTGGAAAGTCGGTATGCCGGCGTAACCGCCACGGCAACCGTAACCGAAGACCATCGCATTCGCCTGTCCAACGGCGAGATATTCGATAGCCCATCCGGCGCGTTCCGCCGCGCCAGAATGCTCGAAACCGGCGAGAACAAGCAGATCAACAACGGTTGGACAGTGTGGAAAGTCGCGGACGGCAGAACCTTGGACGAACTGCGGCAAGTCAGCAACAATATCTCACTGCGGCGCAGCTTCTGGAATGGCCTGTATAAATATGCTGCAACGCGGCCCGACTTTGTTGCTGTATACGGCGACCCATCCGGTCGCAAGACGAACAGCGACACATGGATCAGCTTCGGCGTAGGCTCGGGGTTCTGCCACCCGGATGGAGCGTTGAATATTCGAGACGGCTACATTACGGTCGACCTGTATTTCATCGACACGTTCCAGTACACGAAACTTTACGGCATGAAGGATTCCGTTGAACAGATGCTGTCTGCTTTGGGCGAGGCGACTTGGGACGAGCCGGAAGCCGACAAGAAGAACCGCCACCTTTTGGTACGGCATGATGTGGATTTCTCCGGCGGTATGACAGAAGCCTACCAATGGATGACGGACGGGTTGCTCGCCATGCGCAGCGTGTACGATCTGCTTGTCTGATTGCTCGATCTGCTACGTGTTCAGCACTGTATAGAATGAGCATAACCGTTCGAGAAGAGGCCGCCATGAAATACGGAATGAGGAAACCCAGCTGGAAGAAGAGCCTGTCCGCGCGCACGAAGGGGCGTGCCACCTGTGCGGTCAAGCGTGCGCTGATTCCCGGTTACGGCAAGAAGGGCATGGGCTGGCTGCACCCCAAGCGCAAGCTGTACAACACCATCTACAAGAAGACCACGTTCAGTCTGTTCGACCTGTTCAAGTAACCGGGGCTAAAGGGGGAAATCACATGTGTTCCAATCCAGACACGTACGAGTTCTGACTTTCATTAGACCTTCCTCAACAGAGCGCCGTTCCTACTGATACGTTTTCTGCCTTGCGGGAAATCCATGAATATTCAGCGGAGAACGGCCCGCGTTTCCATACGGCTGCTGAGATGTTTGATTCTCTGGGAATATGACAGATCCCGCCATGCGAACATTGCGCATGGCGGGATCTGTCTTTTCCGTTATTGCTTAGCTGGCAGCGCTCAGACGAGCATGGCCTCGATGTTGTTGCCTTCCGGATCGTGCACGAAGGCGGCGTAGTAGGTCGGGCCGTAGTTCAGACGCGGGCCGGGCTGTCCACCGACTTCGTTCGTATCCTCGTTATCCTCGGCACTTTCGTCGTATTCTTCGCTGAACGAGTATCCCAGATTGCGCGTCATCGCATTCTCGATCACGTCATAGGCCCACATGCGTTTGTCATCATATCGAGCGAAAGCGAGCGTGCTGGAAATCAACAGCATGCTGTTCAGTGGTTCCCATTGCCGCATGTCCTTGTCGTTCTCGGCCTGTGCAATGGCGTCCAACGGCACGTAGCGTTTGAGCAGACCGTAGACGGAGAAACTGGCGGCGAGCACGATTGCCATCCACGGGAACGTCGGTGACTGCGCAGTGAACATGCCCACGCCCAGCGCCACGTTGAGCAGAGGCGTAGTCAGGTACGCGATTGAGGTCTGCAGCGCCTGGCCGTTGACCACCAGATATATGTACAGCAACCAATTCACGCTGATAGCCGTGGTGGCGGCGAGTTCCAGCGCGAACAGCCTTTTGCTCCGCTGTGCGTGTCAAAGCGCGGCGATCGCGCGATGATATGCACGATAGCGGCGGAACGCCATCAGCAGCGCAATCACATGACCACCAGCGTGGCGATCAGCCGATACGCCAGCACGCTGATGGCATTCATGCCGGACAGCGCGTGCCAGTACAGCGGCAGCACGCCCCAGCCGATATTGGAAACGAGCGGCGCGGCAATCCCTATCCGCGTCTGCTCGACAGCACGAACCGAAGTCATACCCGCCACCATAGTGCCTGATGTGTCACTGCCGTGCGTGTGCTCACACGGCATTTGTTAGAAGCTTTTCCGGGAATCGAATACAAGTTATCCCCGACCCAATACGGTCTGATTATCTCAGCACCGCTCCCGAATGAAATCGAAGATCATATCGAACACCTGCGGGCTCCAGAAGTCGTGCTCGTGTTCTGCGCCGTCGACCAGCACCAGCCGCGAGTCCACGCCGTGTTCGACAAGCCTCTTGTGCATCTTGACCGACTGCCGGTAGGGGACCACGGTGTCGGCGGTGCCGTGCAGCAGCATCGTCGGCGGATAGGTCACCCCGTCACGCACCTGCAGGTACGGGCTCATGTCGGCCGCCCGGCGGCGCACGTCGTCGCTCAATCCGGTTTCATGGGTCGCCCCGACCACTGCGGCGAACGGGCCGAAATAGTACAGCCGGAACGGGTCGTCTTCGTTGCCGAACGCGTCGATCGCCTCCATCATGTCGGTGGGCGGGAAGCAGCTGACCACGAAGCTCACCGCGTCGCTTTCGGTGGCATAACTGCCGTCTTCATACCGCGGGTCGTCGGCAGTGAGCCCCACCAGCAGAGACGTGTTGCCGCCGGACGACGTGCCCCAGATGCCCAGCCGCTCAGGGTCGACGTGCCACTGCCGCGCGTTCGCCCGCAAGTACCGGATCGCCGCCTTGACATCCTTCAGATAGGCAGGGAACACGGCACTGGCGTCACGCGAGGCGTTGCGATGGTTCACCGTCGCCACCACGAATCCCTCTCGCGCCAGTTCGGATAGCTGCGGGATCTCGTAATCACGGTCCGGTGTGGTCCACGCGCTGCCCTGCACGAACACCACGGTGGGGTAGCGGCGGTCATCATCGTCGCCGGTGGATTGCGGCGCGATGATGTCCATCACCAGATCATCGGCCCCGGTGCGATACGCCACGTTGCGGGTGAGCCGGGCCAGGCCGGTGAGCGTGGGATTATTCGGTACGTGGACGGTTTCGACGGTTCGGTCTTCTGACGGCGTGATATTCGGCATGAGGCAATGTTACAGCGAATGGTTCTCAATAAGAAAGGTGCGAGTCCGTTATGTGAGGAAACGAACACGGATTACTTCATAAGCCCGGTATTTTGCCGGTCTCTGAAATGTTCGATTGTGCGGAAATGTTCGGAACCCCCGCACTTTTCTTATTGAGAACGATTCGCTGCTACATCCGGAACGCAGCGCGCGGGTACGCTAAACTGTGTACAGCTCAGAAACTCACCCCAAGGAGATGCCATGAACCCGAGACGCGGGCCGATCGTCGCAGGCGAAAAGATCCAATTCACCGACCGCAAGGGCAAGAAGATCACCGACCAGCTGACCGCCGGTGGCGTCACCCAGACCGAGCACGGGATCATTCTGCACGACGACGTGATAGGCCGCACCGAGGGCGTGGTCGTCACCACCGTCACCGCCAAGCGCGAGGCTCAGGTCAATGCGGACCATCCCGAACGCGACCGGAACAAGCCGTGGAAGGCGACCCGTGCGATCGGCGGCTGGCAGTATGCGGTCATGCGCCCCCGTCTCGCCGACTACGTGCTCTCCATGCCGCGCGGCGCCCAGATCATGTACCCGAAGGACATCGCGCAGGTCATCCAGCTCGGCGACATCCGAAGCGGCCTCAACGTGCTCGAATCTGGTGCCGGATCGGGCGCGATGAGCGTCAACCTGCTGGATGCGGTGGGGGAGTCCGGCCGCCTGACCACCATCGAGCTGCGACCCGAATTCGCCCGTGTGGCCGACGCGAACGCCACGCTGTATTACGGCGAACGCCCGCAGTGGTGGGACCTCAAGACCGGCGACTTCGACTCGGTCGCGGCCGGCCTGCCGGAGCACTCCTTCGACCGCATCGTGCTCGACATGCTCGACCCGTGGAACAGGCTCGAACAGGCGTACCGGGTCATCGCGCCCGGCGGCGTCCTCATCGCCTACATCACCACCACCACGCAAATGAGCCGACTCGTCGAGGCTCTGCGCGAAGCCGGCCATTGGACCGATCCCGCCATCCAGGAGACGCTGGAACGCACGTGGAAGGCGCAGGGGCTCGCCGTGCGGCCGGACCATGCGATGATCGGCCACACCGGCTTCCTTGTGGTCTCCCGCGCGATGGCGGAGGGGTTCGCGGCCCTGCGCAAACGCGACCGCGCCACCAAGGATACGACCACTGACATCGATTCGCTCACCCCCGAACAGCGCGAGGCCCAGCTGGACGATCTGGAGCTGCGCGACATTTCGGACCACAAGCTGCGCAAGGTGCTGCGCGACCTCGACCTGCAGACGTCCCGACTGTCGCAGGACGACCAGGCCTGCAAGCAAGGCGAGGCGACGGCGATCTGACAGCCCAATCAGGCGCGGCGAATCTTAACGGCAGGCAATGATTTGGTGATGACGGGAAGTCGAGCGCCCCTCGTCTGCCACAATGGAGGCAGTGACGTCGTACGGAAAGGTCCTGAAGAATGGGCGTGAATCTCAGCAAGGTCGAGAAAAAGGCGAAGAACTATTCCCACGTGCTGCTGGTCATGCGGCACGCGAAGGCGGAACCGTTCAACGACAAGGGCGACCATGACCGCGAGATAACCGACAAGGGCGAGAAGCAGGCGAAGATCGTCGCCAAGGGGCTCGTCGGCATGAAACTGCTGCCCGACCGCGTCGCGTGCTCCGGCGCGGTCCGCGCCCGGCAGACGCTGGAGAGAATGCTCAAGGTGTTCGGCGACCATCCCAAGGTCGAATACCGCCAGACCCTGTACGACGGCGGCATGCAGGCCGTGTTCGACGAGCTCGCCAACGCCAAGGACAAGACCCGGGTCCTGATGGTCCTCGGCCATGAGCCGACCGTTTCGGTGAGCTGCCAGTGGCTCGCCTCCTCGGATTCGGACATGGTCAAGCTGGATCTGCTCAACCTGGGCATGTCCACCGCCTCCGTGGTGGTGTTCGGCTCCGATCAGCCGTTCAGCCGCTGGCAGGTACACGACGCCGAGCTGCTCGCCGTGCTCAGTCCCAAGGACTTCGACTAGGGATGACACCTTTTTGCCGGCCGGTCTCTCTCGCGAACGGTGACAGCCGGCTTGTGTTATAACCACCGTTGATACGCGCCACCTTGCGCAGGAGTGGCGCTGAACCGTTGGAATACTGCGGAAACGTAGACGGCAGTAAGGCTTGTATGGCGTCGTGCGCGCGTGACGCTGATACTAGTTTTCCGGCTGGAAACGTCGTTTTACGCCCACTTAGAGTGTGATTTAGAGTGGACTCCCTGACACGGGAGGACAGTCATGGCGGGCAAGACGAAAAACAGAAGGACCGGAGGATCCGGAAGCGTGTTCCAGGACTCCAAAGGACGATGGCACTTCCGCAAGGACATGGGAACCGACCCGACGACCGGACGCAGACGCCCGCCGATCGAAGCCACCGGCATGGTGAAAAGCGAGGCACGCGCCCGTTTCCAGGCGAAGATAGCGGAATGGGAGCGGGACGGAAGACTGCCCACCAAGGACGGCCCGAAAACCGCGGACTACTTCGAACGGTGGATGGAGGAGCACAGGACCGCCGTCAACCCCACCACCTGGCGCAACGAATCCAGCTGGATGCGCACCATGAACGCGATCATCGGGAACATCCGCCTCAACCGGCTCACCGCCGACGACATCAACGGCATGTGCAGGAGACTGCGCCGCACACGCAAAAGCAAGACCGTCAACACCTATCTCGCAGTCCTCGGCGCCATGCTCCGAACCGCGAAACGGGACGGACTCATCGCCGACGACCCGATGGAAAACGTCGGACGAATGCCGGAGGACCGGTACGAACGCCCCATCCTCGACGTCGCCGACCCAGCGAAGGTCATCGAGGCCGCGCTCTCCGAGCCCGATCCGGCGGTCGCCGTGTTCGACAGTCCGGACGAGCGTGAGAAGTGGGCACTCATGTTCGAACTCGCCTTCACCACGGGCATGCGGCCGGGGGAGAGGTATGGCCTGATGCCCTACCAGCTGGAACTGCATCATGGGATTCCCGTCATCAACGTGTGCCAGCAGGCCAAGCCGATACCAGCCGGCGCCACGATCCCGGATTGGATGGAAGCCGAGCATCTGGATGGGGCGATCTGGCTGACCAAACCGAAGACCGCCAAAGGCGTGCGGACGGTTCCCATTCCGCAGGGGCTTTGGGACCGGCTCTGGGCGCATATCGTCAAATGGGGCGTGCCATCGCATGGATTGGTGTTCACCAATCTTTACGGCCATCCCATCAGACGGGACAACGAGGAGAAGCGTTGGCGCCGCGCCCTGAAGATGGCGGGACTGCCGTACGTCGACATTTACAGCGCGCGGCACTGGCTCGCCACCGAACTCGCCGCCGCCGGCGCGAGCGACGAGGAGCGCACCGCCATCATGGGCCACACCGACATCCACACCACCAGCGTGTACACGCATTGGAGGGAACGGCGGCTCGCCAAGACGCTCGACGCCGCCCTGCCAGACCTCCGCGACGGCCAGTGACGGTCGGCGACGGCTTTTCCGCAACACGAAAGAGTATTGACACACCTCGCGCTCGCCGGTAGATTGAAGACTGAAGCAAGGAGGTGCCGATGTCGAAGATTACCATCGATAATCTGTCCACGCCGGCCGCGGCAGCGACGGAGACGCTACTGAAGACAGTCGCGCCTAACGGTTACCTCAACCTTCCCGTGGATCCGTCACGCGTGGCAGAGCTACTAGGCATCCAGCCGCAGAAGCTCATGCTGGATCCAAACGTTGACGGCCTGCTCGTCAAAGACAAGTCCGGCGAGCCGTTCAAGGCGGTCTCCGATGCGTATGCTTCGCCGCAGCGTCAGCGGTTCACCACGGCCCATGAGATAGGTCACTGGGTCCATAAATACCAGAACACGCCGGACGATGCCGTGCTCGGAAGGGTGGAGAGCCGCGACGACACTTCGTCCAAGGGAATCGATCCCGAGGAGATCTGGGCGAATCGTTTTGCCGCCGCGCTCCTGATGCCTGCCGCGATAGTCAGACGCCATTGGGGTGAAGGGCGCACCCGAGACGAGCTGGCCGAGATGTTCGGTGTCTCCCGACGATCCATGGACGTGAGAATAGCCACCCTGGGGTTACAATGAGCCAAACCGAACAGGCATCCAGTGAAACCGATGAGGCGCTGGCCATGTTCAACAGGGCGTCGGCCGCCACCTCGCATGTGCCGGTCGCGCCCGGTTCCGCACCCGACGGCGGGGAAGGAGTCGATGGTTCCGCAGATGAGGCCACAGATACAGCCTCATCGTTCAACGCCCGACGGAGAGAGAACGCCGCTCTCCGCAAGCTCGATGCGAAAAACACGAGACGCGAGCAGGAGAACCAGCTGCGCAAGAAAGTGGCGACCTGGTCACTATGGTTCGTACTAGGACAGCTCATAGTGACGAATGCGACCATCGTCGCATACATCGTCACTATGCTTGTGCTGAAACAAGACGTGCCGACCCAAGTATTAATCACATGGCTGAGTTCGACGATCGTGGAGATTATCGGCATCCTCTGGGTCATCGCACGCAGCCTCTTCCCGTTCCACGACAGACACCGCGACACTAAAGGCGAAAAACACGAGTCGTAAACACTTCAGGCCAAATAAACCAAACCCCGGCGCTCGCGGCCATGCGGACGCCGGGACCTTTCTCTACTGCGCGCACACGCCGGAATCGTACAATAACTGCCGGTAGTCCTCCAACACCTGGATGGTGACTCCCAATTCCACGGCCATCATCCACGCATTGCCCTCGTACACCGTCTCGGCCATGCCGTAATCCACCGGACTGATCAACGCCCGCGCGGTCTCCCTACGGCAACGGCGCTCGCATTTGATTCCGTATTGGCTGCCGCATCCGGGGTCGTGGTGTCTGGCGTGTATGAGTTCGTGGCACAATGTGCAGCGGCGCTGGCGCTGGTTGAGCCTGTCGTGGAGGAATATCGTGCGGCTCGCCTCATGCCATGCGCCGCACAGCCCATTCGGCAGCGGCTGCTCGATGACGCGGATATGCTCCCTCCCTGCACGGTCGAGGAAGGAATCCAGGCTGCATCCGCCGGTGATATGAAACGACCCAGCCTGGTTCGCCGCGCCGAAGGCGCTCGCGTGCTGGGTACTGCCGATGCTCAGACTACCCGTTTGCCGTGACCCCTTTTGCATGGCGTAGGCTGTTGTGCGCAGGGCCGTCCTATGTGGATGACGGCTGGGTTCCCGAATGGGAGTAAGACTTCGGGTCGAGAATTCCTTTGCCCCTGGGGCCGGACTTGCCTCCTCGCCGGCTGTCTCATCTGCCGATTCCGTCGTGGCGGCCTCCGTCGATGCCCTTGGCGAATTCCTCGAAGTCGTATGGTTGCGCCGCGTTGAACTTCGCATATTCCTCGGCGGCCTTCCTGTCCGCCTGCTTGCGGGTCACGGTGCCTTTGCCGGTGAGCGTCGCGCCTCCCGAAAGCTGGATGTATTGGCTTACGAGTTGGATGAATTCCGGCATGGTGGTGGTCAGTCGCGCCGCGACCCTGTTCTCGATCATGTCGAGGAAGCCGCTGGTGAGACGGTTGAGCCGCGTCAGCTCGTTCTCGTCCAGGTAGTTCTTGGCGACGGTCACATCGGATTTGTGGATTCGCCCGTTGGGGGAGCCATGCCATGTGGTCAGTCCCATGTGCGGTTTCGTGGCGTCGACGCGTTGGGTGATGATCTCCGGCGCGGTGTGCCCGTGGGCGGCGTAGTGGAACCTGTTCTGCATGTTCTGGTAGAACTCGCGCGCGATGCCGCTGTCCTTGTCGTAGTCGGTGCAGATCTCCTGGAATATGGCGAGCACCTGCTGGTAGAGGCGTTTCTCGCTGGTGCGGATCTCCCGTACTCGGGCGAGGAGCTCCTTGAAGTAGTCCTCGCCGAACGTGTTGCCGTTCTTGAGCATGTCGTCGTTGAGAGCGAAGCCCTTGATCATGTATTCGTGCAGCACGCTGGTCGCCCATTGGCGGAAGGCCGTGGCCTGCGGGCTGCTGACCCTGTATCCGACGGCGATGATCGCGTCCAGGCTGTAGAAGCGGATGGTGCGGCGAACCGTTCTGCCGCCTTCGTTTCGAACTATTTCCATTTCCGACATAGTTGCCGATTCGGCCAACTCGCCTTCAGCGTAGATGTTCGCCAGATGTTTGGATACCGCGGGCACGTTCACGCCGAATAGTCGCGCGATGTTCTTCTGCGGCATCCAGAACGTCCGCCGCCAGTACGTGACCTCGACCGGCACGTTCACCCCATTGGCGCGGTAGAGGATCACCTGCCCTCTGTTATCAGGGTCGAATTCCTCGCTCATGACTTTGATTCCTTTCCTTTCGGTTCACCCAACTCTATAGACCGTCACTCGTCCGGGGTCTCGGACTCCATGTCACGGTTCCTGTCAGTGCTGGCAGCAAGCTCCTGAGGTGGCAGGTCCTCGAATCTCGGTTCGACCAGATCGTCGGTGATCTGGTTTTGGCGCTCGCGGGCTTCGTAGACACGGGCGGCCTCGATGATCTCGCCGTGGCTCTGTCCGGTGTTTTTCATGGCTTCTTCCAAGCATGCTGATGCTCGTTGATGAAACAGCATGCATAGCGTGACAAATTCTTGAAGCGACGGAGAGCCCATTCGTTCGTGGAAAAGATCATCAAGCCTCGAACGGCTGATGCCCGTCTCTTTTTCCATGGTTCGAAGTGACATGTGGCGTGGATCTTCGTCACGAAGTTCTCTGATGATTTGCATGGAAGCGCGATCCATTTCCGTCCATGCTCTTGGTGTCTTTGCCATAACTACATGCTATTTGTCCTCATTTGGCGACACGCCGTAAACTTCAGCTTGACAAGTGACCTCAAATGAGGACAATAACAGATATGACCTCATTTAAAGACAGAAAGCCGGTGGACATAGCCACGAGCGCAGCAGATGAGCTTCGCAGACTCGCTCGTTATGCGGATCGCTCACAGGAGCAACTTGCATCTGAGATGGGTATCAGCAGACAGGCGATGAACACAAAGCTTAACGGCGGTCCTCTCGACCTAACCGAGTTCGTTGCAATCGCGCTGAGCTTGGGGAGAAATCCAAGCGAAGTTCTTCAGAAGGCTGAGCAATCGGCACTCGCCAAAGCATGAATCGAAAGGAGAATCCGAAATGAGGAAGATGAAGAGATCCGATGTCCGCGAATGGATTCCAGGTGAACCGCTTGAACGGGTCGATTTCGGCAACGGTTGCACGGGGATGGATAAGAGCATTCCTAAGGGACCCGGTCAGGTGCGCGATTTCGAGCGTCTCATTTGGAAATGCCGTGCCATTGAAGCGGACGGAGGGCCATGTCTTGATGTGCTTCCATCCGAATATTGGATTGACGACGTGAAGCAGGGCGACTACTTCGATGTGGTCACCGACGGATCAAGTTACGGCCCATGCAGCTTCGGTGGTGCGTGGACTTATCTCGCTGGCGTTGATACGGGATGGCGTCTCGCGCGCAGGGAGCGTCATTCCGGTTTGTGTGCGACCTTGCGTGGCATATTCGATTCGTTGACTCATCGCCACGAGAACGCGACTGATGCAGAACCGTTGGTTACGGCCTCGAAGCCCTCTCGCGAATCTGCTGAACACTCTTCGAGCTGCGGTTCCACGCCTCCTTCTTTATCTCGGTCAGGGATACACGAATCTTATGACTGCGCGACATGTGGGACGACCGCCACTCAATCTCGAAATCATCGGGAAGCAGCAGCACCGCATTCTCGCCGGTGAAGCCGGATCCTCAAGAAAACTACTCACAAACTCGATTCTAGGGAGAATCCAATGAACAATGAAATCCAGCAATTCGATTTCAGGGGCGCATCATTGCGCACCTTGACCGATAAGGCGGGGGAGCCTTGGTTCGTCGCCAAGGACGTATGCGACATCCTCGAACTTGGAACGGAACACCTGCGCAGAGACCTTGACGAGGATGAAGTGACCGAAGCGACGAACCTGCCAAATTGGCAGGTTGGCTCCAACGGCGGTCGCGTCCCCCTCATCATCAGCGAGCCGGGCCTGTACAAATTGGTTATGCGCTCGCGGAAGCCGGAGGCCAAGGAATTCCAGCGTTGGGTGACTCACGAGGTCCTTCCGTCCATCCGCAGGACCGGCGGCTACATTCCCACCACAGACGCGGATGATGACATGACCATCCTCGCGAAGGCCGTGATGATCGGCCAGCGCACCATGGAAGCGCAGAAGCGGAAGATCGCCGAACAGCAGACGCGCATCGTGGAACTGGAGCCGAAAGCGCGGTTCGCGGACGCCGTGGCCGCGTCCGACGGCACGTGCCTGGTCGGCGAGCTCGCGAAGATGCTCCGGCAAAACGGGATGGACATCGGCCAGAACAGACTGTTCCGCCTCCTGCAGGCTGACGGGTATCTCGGCAAGTCCGGTTCGAACCGCAACGTGCCGACACAGCGTGCGATGGATCTCGGCCTGTTCCGCATCAAGGAGACCACCGTCACCCATGCGGACGGGCACACCACGGTCAGCCGCACTCCGAAGGTCACGGGCAAGGGGCAGCGCTATTTCATCGACCGGTACTGGAGTCGCGCTCAGCCGACGTTGGAAGCGGGTGCGTGATGAGCGTCAGTCAATTCGCGTGCCTATCGGGTCAGCTGCTGTGCGTGGTCGTGTTGCTTTGCGCGATTCTCTTGAAACTTCTGACCGTGGTCAAGGTGCTTCATGACATTCTCTGTGCGATTCGTTCAGCCCAGACGCAGATCGAACTTAGTCCCCTTGCGAGAAATCGTGGGGAATTTTGGACAAGGGCCAGGTCTTTGTTTTCCCGTGGCCGATGAACGGCTGCTGCCGCCAGGTGATCGTCACCGAAGCGCCTTCGGGAGGTGTGTAATGCAGGTACTTATGGCCATTTTCCTCGGTCTCCGATTCCTTCACCTTGATTCGCGCGTACACGCAGCCGCCAGTGGCGACAAGAGAGTTGAAGCCTTTCCGCCGTGATCCATAAGGGGTTTCGGGACTGTGGGTGGCCGTTGCATGCACGTCGGTGGCGGCTCCGTTGCCCACATTGACGATCTTGACCAGAAGGCACGGAGGATTTCCGTATCCGCATTCGACCACATAGGGCTGCCACTTCGGCCTACTTCGATATGCGAAGTTCCAAGCCATAGCTCCTCCGGTAAACAACGCGGTCAAGCCTTCCAAACCATAACTGATCCAATCCATAATTCTTCTCCTAACTGTTCGGCCCGCACGTCGCATATGCGGGATGACACCGATTTTAGGAGAGGGCCGGGCGGTCCTCCTAACGCCGCCCGGCATCACACACGCAAAGGAGGCGCGTGATGGGAAACCTCAACATTGAGATTCCTGACGAGGAATGCGTCAAACTGTTCCGCTACGAGGATGGCGACGGTGTCGCGGCGTATCTTCTGTTGTTCCCGGAACACGACATGAAAGCGGTCAAGCCGCGTATCGATGCGCAGCTTGACCACGAGATGGCGATGTCAGTAAATGCGTCCAACGCTCTGTCTGGTGGCGTCGTCGATCGCCCACCACAGCGCGTTGGACGGGTTGATGTGGATGGTGTCCGAGCTGGTGCCCTTGACGGATCCTTTGACGGTAACGACCGTACCGTTCCTGGCCGCTTCCATCAGATCCTCCTCAAGGCTCGCTCGATCCTGTCCCTCGGCAAGCTTCACATGGACCGGTTCGCCGGTTCCTGTGTCGAGCGTGAGTCTGTCACTCATAATTCTTCTCCTAACTGTTCGGCCCGCACGTCGCAAATGCGGGATGACGCCGATTTTAGGAGAGGGCCGGGCGGTTCTCCTAACGCCGCCCGGCATCACACACGCAAAGGAGGCGCGTGATGGTCCCGCAATACGAGCTCAAGGATGCGAGCCGTATCCCGTTGAAGGACAGGCTCGCATGGACCATCCCGCAGGCCGCAAGCCTGTACGGGATCGACTACGACGGCCTGCGACAGGCTGTCAACCAGGGCGACATAGACACGTTCCGCCCGCCAAGCAAACGAGGAACGCCTTCCCGCCGTCACATCAGGCGCGAGGAGATGGACCGATACGTCAAATCGTTGGAGGAGTAAGCATGAACGACATTCGCAAGGAGCTGTGATGGCACTCAGGAGAATCGACGCGGAAACGCTGCTGACACCACCAGCACCGCCGAGGGACACGGTGATCATGTTCGGTTTGACCGGCTACGCGATTCGCGTCACGGGCAAGGGCGCCAGCCTCATGGAGCTCGACGTCGACGGAAGCCACGAGCTGGCGAGCATCGGAAAAGACCAGGCAAGGACATTCATTCAAAGCATAGGAGGCGCAAGATGACCGACAACGACTATCGCATCGAGGACGGGTCCGAAAAGGGGAGGCCGAACTACACGCTGCGTCGTGTGAAGTTCACGGCCGCCGTGGTCGGCCTGGTCGTGAGCGTGACGCTCATGCTCACCTGGCATGGCGGCCTGACGGGCGCGCTTGTGGTGGAGGGCGTGTATCTGGCCACGGCCCTGTGGCTGACGGTCAGGTTCGCTCCACGCGATGACGTGGATGGCGACGTCTGACCGTATCCGCCGGCGTACAAGGACGCGGACGGATGGCGGAGGCGTGTGTCCTTTCATCTCACATTGCATTTCACTCTCACGTCTTCCGCCGTCACGCTGCGGGTTCGAATCCCGCCGCCGGCGCTTGGCCGGACCGTCAACGCCGCCCGCATCCCCGTTTCGTTCAGCTTTCCTGGGGTGTGGGAACGATGGGCGCGATTATTCACTGTCATGGCGCCCAGCGGTCCGGCTCATATCAATCAATCTCATATCAATCAAGGTCAAGGGAGGAACCGATGAAGGAGATTCTGCCGCATTGGCGTTTCGGTCCGAACTCTCCGGTCAAGGACGTCGACGAGAAGCGGATGACGCGTGGCGACCGGGCGGTGGCGGAGGCGTGCCGTCGGGCGATGGAGAGCGAGACGTGGAAGGAGCTGGTGATCTTGGAATCGTTGGGCGTGCGCTTCACCGAACTGGTGGGCCGGTTCGTGTCCGAGGTCGCGTCTCCCGTGTTGGAGGTGATGCCTGGCGACGCTTTCCATCAGGGAGCGGCCGCGCAGTTGACGCACATGGTGAAGACCAGGGATGGTGGCGAGACCATCCGCATCATCAAGACTCTCGCCGTGAAAGGTAGGCTCTGATGGCTGGTGAGACGATCATCACGGTGGTGGGCAATCTGACCGCGGATCCTGAGTTGAGGTCGACGAAGAACGGCAGGAGCGTGGCTGGTTTCACGATCGCGTCCACTCCGCGCACGTTCGACCGGCAGTCGCAGCAGTGGGTCGACGGGGACGTGTTGTTCCTTCGTTGCACGGTGTGGGGTGATCTGGCCGAGCATTGCGCCAGTAGTCTCGCCAAGGGCATGCGTGTGGTCGCCCAGGGCAGGCTTACGCAGCATTCGTGGGAGGACGAGCAGCATCAGAAGCGTTCCTCCGTGGAATTGCAGGTGGATGAGATCGGCCCTTCCCTGCGGTATGCGACGGCGCAGGTGGCCAAGGCGCAGCGGGGTACGGCTGGAGCGTATGGGAATCCGTACTCCGCTCCGGCCGGCTATACGGGCGGGGCGGCCGCTGCGGATTCGTTGCCGCCGTCCGACCCGTGGGGCGCCGACCAGGCCACGTCTTCCTCGTCGTTCGGCTCGTTCGGACAGTCTGCCGAACCGGAATTTTAGAAAACCAAAGGATGAATCATGGGCATCACGATAGAGAATCTGCAGGTCGACGACCTGCACGCCAATCCAAACAATCCACGCAAGCAGGTCGGCGACGTCGACGAACTGGCGTCGAGCATCCGAAGCCAGGGCATCAAACAGCCTTTATTGGTCACGCCGAACGGCGAGACGGACATCTTCGGCCACAAACAGTACCGCGTCGTCATCGGCCACCGCAGGCTCGCCGCGGCCAGACAGTCGGGACTCTCGACCGTGCCCGCGATCGTCGAGGAGATGGACGCGCGCCGCGAACGCGAGATCATGCTCGTGGAGAACACGCAACGCTCCGACCTGACGCCGATAGAGGAGGCCGACGGCTACCAGGGGCTTCTCGATCTGGGCATGCACGTCAAGGAGATGGCCGAGAAGACGGGCCGCAGCGACAGGTTCGTACGCAGACGGTTGAAGATAGCCAGAATCCCGCAGGAGACGCGCGACATGTCCGCCGATTTCAGCCAACTGTCGCTCGACCAGTTGGACAAGCTCGCCGAATTCGAATCCGACCCCGACATGCAACGCGAGCTCGCACGGTCCACAGACTTCGAATGGACGTACCGAACGCTCGTCAGCGAACGCGACAAGACGAAATGGCACGACAAGGCGCTGAAGGCGCTCGCCAAAGCCGGAATCAAAGTCGAAAGCTTCCCCGACGGGAAAAACTTCTGGAACTGGCATCCGCACGGCTACAAGGCCGCCCACTCGTTCTCCGACATCAACTCGGACTTCTGGACCTCGTTCACCGGGGAATCCGACTGGCCGGAAGCCAGAGTGTACTCGTATGAATACTGGTTCTGCACATACACGCCCATACCAGCCGACGAACTCCAGAAAGACAAGGCCAAGACCGACAAGGACAATGCCATCAAGGCGCGAGGCAGGGAACTCAACCGACAGGCCCGCGAATTCGAAGCCATCGCCAAAGCCAACCGCACCGCATGGCTGAAAGCAAACCTCCGCACCCTCACCCACGAACACGCGGAAACGGGAATATGCCGGCTCGCGCTCGCGGACACTGTCGGCTGGAGGAGCGTGTTCCCGTACCAGTCATACAAGGGCGAGGACGTCATCAGGGAGCTGATCGCGTTCGGCTGGAGCCTGCCGATCACCGAGCATGACGACGAGCACTGGTCGCTGGAATGCAAGGAGAACCTCGACTCGATCCGCATGGTGCTGAAGGACAGGCCGCTTCGGATTCTCGATGTCCTGGCCGCCAGATGGGAGTCGAACATCGGCTGGAACTACTGGCGCTCGCGGCATGGCGTGGACGATATGTGTTGCTGGTACGACGTGCTGGAACGTATCGGATATCGGGTCAGCGAGGACGAGAGGAAGGCGCTCAAGGGCGCGTACCTCGGTGGAGGAGATGACGAATCATGAGTATCCAAGCGTTGACATGGGTTATCTACGATGTAGCGTCGGACATCAAGCACGCGGATTTCCGCACGCTTCTCGTGCTGGCCGACCATGCCGACCCTCAAGGCATGGGAGCGTATCCGAGCAGGAGCACGATCAGCCGGTTGACCGGATACAGCGTGCGTACGGTCTCCTACGCGTTGAAGAGTCTCGAATCCTCCGGGCTGATCAGCAGGGGAGACCAGCGCATCGTGTCCAACCTCGGCGGATACAAGCCGACCGTCTGGAACCTCAACATGAGCAGAGGTGCAAAAACTGCACCTCTCAAAAACGCCGAAACACCAGTGCAACACGACTGCACACCAGCAGTGCAAACAGACTGCACACCAGCAGTGCAAACAGACTGCACGCCAGCAGTGCAAACAGGGGTGCAAAAAACACGGACAGGTGTGCAAACAGGGGTGCAACATGATTGCACAAGAACCGAAGAACCATATATAGAACCTAGAGAGAGTAACGCGCGCGCGAGAAAACCAATCCCAATACCAGCCGACTGGAAACCCTCTGAAGAACACCGGGCGCTCGCCGACCGGCTCGGCATCGACTGCGACATCGAAGCCGACAAATTCCGCGACCGCGCACTCGACTCGGGAGCCCGCTCGGCCGACTGGAACGCGAAATACCGCAACTGGCTCGTCAAAGGCAAGGAACGCGGATTCGCCACGCCAAAGGATTCCAACGCTCGCCGACGGTTCACGTGGGGCAGCGAAGAGGTCAAACGCGTGCTCGGCCCGATAGCCTGCGAAGGCACGGACACGTACATGGCGCTCGCATGCAAGGTCGCGGACCTGCTCAACCAGGGCTTGGACCCGGACATGCTGCGCCGTCAGCTCGCAAACGTGCCCGACAACGTATTGGCCGAACAATTGTTCGAACAGGAGGCGGCGGCATGAACGACATGACCATCGCACACATGGCCGCCATCCTCACATCGGCCATCCAAGCCGCCGACCGATTGGAACTCGACGCGCTCAAAAGCCCGGCGCTCGCCGATATGGGCCTTGACCGCATCCGCGATATCAAACGCGACTGCTCGACCTGCATCAACCTGCTCGACCAGCTCGGAAGGGAGCGACGATGAGCGACCGGCAATTCCAGGAATCAAAACGCATCGCCTTGCAACGTCAGGGCTGGCATTGCCTGCGCTGCGGGACGAGCATCCACGACCCGTCACTATGGCCTGGACGCAGTGGCCATCACCGGCAGTTGCGCCGTCGTGCCGATCCCGCCGTGCGTGACCTGCCGTGCAACATCGTCGAACTGTGCGGTTCCGGCACGACCGGCTGTCATGGTTGGGCGCACGCGCATCCGGCCGAGGCGGAACGGTTCGGCTACATCATCCCGAGCTGGCGGGATCCGCTCAGCGTGCCGATACGCGACTGGAACGGCGACTGGTGGTGGCTGCTGCCTGACGGCACGGCACAACGGCTCACGCAAATCGAGATCATCGAATGGCAAAGCGATTGGAAGGAACAATCATGAGGAAACAGGACAAAGACCTGAACGTGAAGCCGGAGGCGCTGCTCTGGCTCGATTTCGAAACGACCGGTACGGACAGGGATGGCAGTCTGCCGTTGGAGGTCGGCATGGAATGCACCGACGTGCTGGGCGAACATTCGTATGGATCCCTGCATCGCATCATCAGACCGGACTATCTCGACCTGTTGGACATGAGCCCGATAGTGTTCTCCATGCACACGGACAACGGCCTCCTGTTCGAACTGTCGAACGGTTCCGCCGGGAACGACTGCGTGGGAGCGGTCGCGAGCGCCGTGGAGGAGTATCTCGAATCCCTGTCACAACGCTTCACCTTGGTTCCGGCCGGAACGAACGTGGACTTCGACATCGACTTCCTGAAACGTCTCGACCTGAACCCAGACAGGTGGCTGTCCTACCGCAAGTTCGACCTGACCACGCTCCGCCGGTATTTGAGGTTCATCGACTGTCCCGAAGACCCGTACAAGACGCATGCCGGCACGCACAGGGTGCGCGACTGTATCCGACGCGACATCAACGACTACATCCGATACCGCAAACTCCTGAAGGGAGCACGGTGATGACAACGAAGGGAAAAACCACGAAGACCGTATCCAAGGAGACACGACTGCGCAAATGGCGCAAACCAGTGCCATGCCCGACCTGCGGCAGCCGAAACATCAGATTCGACCCGTTTGCCCGGGCCATCAACCGGAAAACATCCGCCATACGACAGTTCTGGGCATGCTCCTGCGGACGCCACGGCATCCTCATCCTCACCCGCCACGACGACCTCAAGGAAGCCATCCGCGCATGGAACAATGAAGCCACCAGACAAGGAAGGAAACACTCGAAATGAGAAAACGCAAACCACTCGCACTCGCCGGCATCGGCCTGACCGCCATCACCATGTTCCTGCTCACACCGGTATTCCTCCTCGCGCTCGCGGGATGCGGGAGCACGCCTCACGGGCCGGAGGATTCGACCACGGAATCCGCCACCCGGTCGCAGTGCAGCTCGGACTCCAGCAAATTCCAGACGTGCACGGTCACGATGCCGGACACGAGGCGCGTCACCTGCGTCTTCTACAACGGCTATACCGAAGCGGCCATGTCCTGCGACTGGGCGCACGCTGACGGTGCGGACAAGGTGGAGGACTGATCATGGCCGTCACGAAAAGCAAGGCGGAGATGGTCGTCACGTGGCACGAGCGCGGCGTCGATATCGAGACAACATGCAGGATGCTCGGCGTCACCCCGCAGGAGGCGAGCGCGATCATCCGTCAGCGCGCCGCGGAGCGGGAGCGTCGGGAGCGGGCGGAGCGCATGCGCCCGAAATTCATCGAACCGCCCATGTTCTAGGCGCCTTTATATGCCCGTATACGTCTACCGAAGGAGCGTAAAAATGGATCGGAACTGCCAGAACTGCGATAAGCGGGTCGAGGAGTCATGGACGTTGTGCAAGACGTGCCGGCGCGGGTACGCGCGGCTCCTGCACCGGCTGCGCGTCAACCTGTACCGGCTCCAGTCGGTCGCGCGCCGAGAATACCGTCTCACGGAGCCCGGCAACGGAGGCAGGCCGCAGGGAGGCGACGCGCCCGCACCCGTCGACCTGCACGCCGTCGATCTGCTCGACCAGACCGAGCAGGCCATCGAACAGGCATGCGCGGACGCGGGAACATGGCTCGGCAGGTGGCAATGGCTCGCAAAACGAGCGCCAGTCATCCTGCCCCTCCTGTGCAGGGCGTCGAACGCCGGATGGCACATGCGGCGCCTCACCCGGGCATGCGAGCGAATCGAGCGGATCGTCGACCGCGTGCCACGCTCGCGTAGGATCGTCGGCATGTGCCCCGAATGCGGACGCGAAGTCCTCGCCGCGAAAGGCGAGACGCTGAGGCTCTGCAAATGCGGCAACCCCGTCAACGTGACCGAGCTGCGGGAGCAAAGCCGAGCCAAGGCCGAGGCAATGCACATCACCAAAACCCCGGCAGGCATGAGTCAATGGCTCAGGGAAAACTACGGGTACGAGGTCAGCCGCAAGACGATAACCGATGCTTTGCGACGCGGGAAGCTGCCCGGCAGCAAGCCGGTCGAAGGCGGCTATTGGGAGTTCAGCATCCGCGAGATAGTGGCTTTCGCCATGTCCAAGGCTTGACGGTAATACGCATAATGCGTATGATAATGGGTGTGAGGTTCAAGGAAATCGAGAAGATGCTCCGCAAGGACGGATGGCGACTCTACTCGCAGAGCGGAAGCCACTGCCAGTACACGCACCCCGACAAGCCCGGAAGGGTCACCGTCCCCAAACACAGCGGAGACCTCGCGCCCTTCACCGTCAGATCGATATGGAAACAAGCCGGAATCAACGAAAGAAGAATCAAATGAAACTCGTCTACCCGGTCGTCCTCTACCCATCCGGCGTCCCCGGCGGGTACACCGTGCTCTGCCCCGACATGCCCGGCCTCGTCACCGAAGGCCGGAACCTGCCCGAAGCGCTCGACATGGCCGTGGACGCCGCCAGCGGTTGGGTGCTCGGCGAACTCGAGGAAGGACGCCACGAGCCGCACGCCACCAACATCGCCGACGTGAAACCCGACGGACCGGGCGGCATCGTCACCCTCATCAGCCTCGACATGGACTCCTACGCCGAAAAATACGGCAGAAAATCAGTGCGCAAGAACGTCACTATCCCCGCATGGCTCGACACGTTCGGCGAACAGGCCGGAATCAACTACAGCCAAGTCCTGCGCGAAGGACTCGAACGCCGATACAACGACCTCCAAAACGCCTGACATGCCCACCCCGCAATTCACCGAATGGCACACCGCCGAACATCTCGAAAACGAAGAAGACATCAGACTGTATCTGGACGCCTGCAAGGCATACGACGACCCACGTCTGATGAGCTTCGCGCAACGGGAAGCGGCCAAAGCGCGAGAAAACTTTTCCAAGCGGGAGTAGGCTGCCGCCATCCCGTGGTCGCGTTCCATCCGTCTATCGTCTCCGGGAGCCAGCCGCGCGTGCGGCCTATCATGGCGTCGGGTTCGGGGAGCTTGAGGTTGAGCAGGCCGCCACTGGTGATGCCGAGGCGTTCGGCGACCTGCTTGACGCCGAGGTATTCAGTCGCCATCGTCGCTCCTCCAGCCCGCGAACAGGCCGGCCAGCCCGGCGGCCACGGCGAATCCCGCAGCCCCGTAGGGCTGGCCCGACGCCGCGAACATGGCGGATACGACGGCGAACAGCATGCTCATGATTCCCAATGTTCTCGATTTGCTCATGATGTCCCATGGAATATAGGATTGGCGGAGGGGTTCCGGCTAATAGGTCTAGCCGGAACCCGTTTTACTTCTTTCTGCGTTTCCGCTTGGACCGGCCCTTCTTGTCGGGCTTGCCCCTGCGGACCTCGATCCAGATGGTCACCGCTATGGCGGCCCAGCTGGTGATGAGTTGCATCCAATCCTTGAGTTCCATGTTCACCTCCTTTCCTTGGTCGATATATCTATAGTGATATAATTACTATAGATATGCAAGGCGGGAGCACAACGACACGCCGACCACGACGGTGGAGAGAGGTGGATGCCATGCCCTCCGCGAGCCGACGCGAGCGCTGGTACACCAGCGACAGGCGGTACCGGCTGCCCTCCGACTGGGGGCGGCGCAAGGCCGCCGTCCGAGCACGCGCACACGGCAGATGCCAGGCCGCCAGCCACGCCCCCGGATGCAACGGGGTGGGTACGGAGTGCGACCACATCGTCGCCGGCGACGACCACGACCTCGACAACCTTCAATGGCTGTCGCACGAATGCCACAAAGCCAAGACCGAGCGGGAGAACGCCGAACGCAACCGGCGGCGCAAGCTCATGAGACTGCATCCGAGCGAAAGACAACCCGGACTGCTAGACTGGACGCCACGCCGGGTGGGAGGGGACTCCCCGGCGACACCGGTATAACCGCCGGATAGCACCTCCGGTTGTGCATGCGCCTGAAATCCCCGTTTTTCCTCCTGCGTCGTTTTCCGCCGGTCTTGTCCCGTTCGCCCCTCCCGTGGCCGTTTCCTCGGCTCGCTGGGGCCTTCCACGTTCGCGCGACGCTTTCCTCGCCGTCCGTCTTTCACCTCTTCAAGCCATGTCACGTTATGAATAAAACGTTGGAATATGGCCGTTATATTGTTTTCTAAGCGATGTCACGATATAGTGGATTGTGTGAACGGGACATGCGAATACTGTGGAAGCGCGATGGATGCGGCAGGACGCGGCAGGCCGCGCCGCTACTGCTCCGACCGCTGCCGCACCGCCGCCATGCGCGAGCGGCGGGCCGGGCGCAACGCGATACCGTACGAGATGACGCACGCCGACCGGTGGCTGCGCTGGAAGCGCGTCACACGCGGCGACGGCACCACCAAGCGGCCCATCACCATCGCGGGCCGTCCCGCGTCCAGCACCGACCCGGCCACATGGTGCGCATGGTGGGACGCGCTCGGCTCCACAGCGGGCGACGGACTCGGATTCGCACTCGGCGGCGGGTTCGCGTGCATCGACCTCGACCACTGCTACGACAGGCGCAACCACCTGACGGACTGGGCCAAAATGCTCCTCGCCCCCGTGGAAGGCAGAACCTACATCGAGACCAGCCCCTCCGGCGACGGGCTGCACATCTGGGGACGCTGCGCGCCCCGCGCCGGCGTCAGGGCGCGCGGGCTCGTCACCGCAGAGGCGTACAGCCGCGACCGCTACATGACCGTCACCGGCCGCCCATGGCACCACGCGCCGGCCACGCTCGCCGACCTCACGTTCCTGTTCGACGTGATCGAAAGACTCCGATAGACGGGAAGGAGACAATGGCATGCCCACGCCGAAACCCACCAAGCACCGCATGCCCACGGGCCTGACCCGCGACGGGCGCGGACAACGCCTATGGCGCGACCTGACCGACAGATGGGAATTCACCGAAGCCGAATACCGCGACCTCGAAAACGCCTGCCACACCGCCGACCGCATCGTCAAGGAACGCCGCGCCATCGGCGACGACTACACCGTCGAAGGCAGCCAGGGCCAGATCGTCGCCCACCCGCTCCTCGCCCAGCTGCGCGCCGACGAAAACCACCTCTCCAACCTCCTCAACCGGCTCGACATGCCCGAACCCGAAGAACAGGCCGCCGCCGACACACCCGGAACGAGAAGCGCCCGGATGCGCGCCGTCGCCGACTCCCGCTGGAGCAAGGCGTTCGGCTGATGGCACGGCTGCGCAACGACAACGCGGCCGCACTGATCCCCGACAGGACACGCGAACTCGCCGAGATCGCCGACTGGTACCGCCGCGCGCTCGCCGACGAGCCGGCGCGCCGATGGAACACGGGCCCGACGCTCATCGGCCCCACGTGGAAGCGCGGGGCGGACGGCGGCTGGCTGCTGCCCGAGCACACGCTCGGATGGGATTTCCTCGCGTGGTGCGGCTACTGGCTGCGCGACTCCAAGGCGCGCACCCCATGGAAATGGACGCTCGAGCAGGCGCGCTTCTGGCTGTGGTTCTACGCGCTCGACGACGAGGGCCGACCGTTGCACGACAACGCGGTGCTCCAACGGCTCAAGGGGTGGGGCAAGGACCCGATGGCCGCCGGCGGCGCGGTCGCCAGCTGCTTCGCGCCGCTCACCTTCGACCACTGGGATCCGCGCACCGGCGAGCCGGTGGGGCGTGAGGAGCCGAACGCGTGGGTGCAGGTGTGCGCCGTCAGCCAGGAGCAGACCAAGAACACCATGAAGCTGCTGCCAAGCCTGATCCCCATGGAGACCAGACGCCACTACGGCATCCAGCTCGGCAAGCTCAACATGTACGCCCTGGGCGACAGCCGCCAGATCGAGGCCGTCACCAGCTCGCCGCTCGCCCTGGAGGGCGGACGGCCCACGTTCCTGATCCGCAACGAGACCCAGAACTGGAACTCGTCGAACGGCGGACACGACATGGACGGCGTGCTCTCCGGCAACGCGGCGAAAAGCGCCGACGGCGTGAACGCGAAGATGCTCGACATCTGCAACGCCTACCGGGACGGCGAGGACAGCGTCGCGCAGAGGGTGCGCGAGGCGTGGGAGGGCACGCAGGGCGACCCCGACAGCCCCGACAAGGGGCTCAGGCCGAAATACATGGACTTCGGGCTGCTCTACGATTCCATCGAAGCCGCCCCGGACACCCCCATGACCGAGGAATCGATCCCCAAGGTCATCGCCGACGTGCGCGGCGACAGCGACTGGCTGTCCACGCGACGCATCCTCAAGGAGATCATCAACCCGAAGAACCCCGTCAGCGAATCCCGGCGCAAATGGTTCAACCAATGCCAGGCCCCCGAGGACGCGTACGTGACCAGCCAGGAATGGGACGCCAACGAGCACCCCGAACTCGAACTCGGGGACGGCGAGACCATCGTCATGTTCCTCGACTGCTCCCTGACCGACGACGCCACCGCGCTCGTCGCATGCCGCATCTCCGACGGGTTCACCAAGCCGCTGGGCCTGTGGCAACGCCCGCCCGGCAAACGCGGCGACGCATGGAAGGTGCCGCGCGAAGGCGTGGACGACACCGTACGCGAGGCCATGCGACGCTACCACGTCGTCGCCTTCTGGGGAGACCCCAGCCACGTGCTCGACGACGAAACCGGACTGCACTACTGGGACCCGCTTTTCGACGCATGGCACCGCGACTACGGGCGCAGGCTCAGACTCTGGGCGCGCCCCGAAGGCCGGGACCGGCACGCCGTCATGTTCGACATGGCCCGCCTCGACGTGCAGAAACGCTTCGTCGCCTACGTCGACCAGGCCTACACCGCCATAGCCGACAAGGACTTCCCCCACGACGGCGACGCGCGCCTGCGCCGGCACATGCTCAACGCGCGCCGCCAACCCACCCGCGCCGGCATGAGCATCGCCAAGGAAGGCCGCGAATCCAAACGCAAGATCGACCTCGCGTTCTGCGCCATCGCCGCCCGCGGCATGCGCCGCGAATACCTCAACGCCAGAAAACAAGGAGGCGGACAGATATGGTGAACGCATACGAAAGCGAAACCCAAGCGCTCGCCGCCCTGACCGGCCAAGCGCTGCCGGCATGGAACGCGGAACTGCCCCGGCTGGACCGCATCGACCGCTGGTGGCGGTGGAACCCCAAGCCCATCCGGCTCAAGAAGGCCACGGCCGAACACCGCATGCTGCGCGACATGGGCCACACGCCATGGCTGCGCCTCGTGGTCACCACGCTCGCCCAGACCCTCTACCTGGAGGGCGTGGACGTGCCCGGCGACGACGACAACCACACCCGCGCACGCGAATTCTGGCAACCATGGGACCGCTCGCGCATGACCGCCCGGCAGATACCCCTGCACCAGGCCGCCATCGCCTACGGCACCGCCTACGAGACCGTACGCGCCGCCAACGGGCCCGACGGGATCCGCGCGCGCATCGAATGCTGGAGCCCGCGCGAGGCCATCGCCCTGTACGACGACCCCGCCCGCGACACATACCCCCAGCTGTTCATGCGACGCCGACGCCTCAACGAAACACGCGAAAGCCTCGAACTGTGGGACGCATACAACATCTGGACATGGATCCACGCCGACGGCGCGTGGACATTCTCCGACGCCACCCCGCACAACGCGACCGACCCGAACGGACAACCCGTCTGCCCAGCTATCCGCTTCACCAACCAGATCGACCTCGAAGGACGCACCCCCGGCGAGGTCGAACCCTACATCGCGCTCGCCAACCGCTTGAACAAGGACAACTACGACCGCATGCTCGCCCAGCACTACAACAGCTGGCGCGTGCGCACCGCCACCGGACTGGACATGACCGAACTGTCCGACGCGCAACGCGAGGACAGGAAGGCCAAACTCGCGCAGGAGGACATCCTCGCCGGCGGGCCGGACGTGAAGTTCGGCACCCTGCCGGAGACCTCGTTGGACAACCTCGTCAACGCGCGCCAGGCCGACGTGGAGGAACTCGCCGCCGTCAGCCAGACCCCCACCACCGCGTTCGGCAAGATGGTCAACGTCGGCGACGCGGGCATCGAGGAATCCCGCGCCGGCTTCTACGCGAAACGCAACGAGCGCCGCAAGTCGTTCGGCGTCGGCCACCTCGACGCGCTGCGCCTCGCCGCCGGCATCGAAGGCCGCACCGAAGACGCGGCCAACTTCGACCTGACCCCCTTGTGGGAGGACACCGACACGCGCACCGTCAGCCAGGCCGTCGACGCGCTCGGCAAGGCCAGCAAGATGCTCGGCGTGCCGCAGGAGGAGCTCTGGGACATGATCCCAGGCGTCACCAAGACACGAGCCGACTCATGGCGCGCATGGAAGGAGAACCATCCCGACGCGGACGCCCTGGCCGTTCAGGCGTACGCCAGCCAGCTCGCGCCGGCCACGACCGGAGGCGACGATGGCCTCGACCGGTAAAGGCGCGCTCCTGACCGACCAACACCGCCGACGCCAAGTCAGCCTCGCCATCACCGCCGACAGCCAGGCGCGACGCGCCTGGGACGCCACCCTCGACCTCAACGACCTCACCGGCACGCAGCCGATCTGGAAACGCACCATGCTCAACCTCATACAGACATGGTGGCGCATCAGCGAACAGGCCGCGCTCGCATACCTGCCGCAATACCGCGAGGCGGAAACCGGCGAAGGCCCGGGCATCGAGATCGGCGTGCAGCAGTTCGACCGCCGGCGTGCCGGCGAAAAACTCGACTGGCTCGGATCCACGAACGTGAAATGGCACCTCGCCTCCGGAGACACCCCCGAGGACGCCTACCGCAAGGCACGCGAACTGTTCCTCGGCGTCTTCCACGAGGCCGTGCTCACCGGAGGCCGCTCCGCCATCGAACACTGGGCGCAACAGGACACACGCGCCATCGGATGGCGGCGCGTATCCGACGGCGACCCCTGCGCGTTCTGCGCAATGCTCGTCACGCGCGGCCCCGTCTACACCAGCGCAAAGAAAGCCGGCCTGCGCGCCAGCGACGGCAAGAAATACCACCCCCACTGCGGGTGCACCGTCGAGGTCGTCTACGGCGACTGGGAACCCACCCAGCAGGAACAGCAGTGGATCGACGAATACTACAAGGCCGCCGAAAGCCTGCCCGAACGAACCCCACGCACCGCACAGGACATCCTGCCGATCATGCGCCGCAACGGCGCGTTCAGGGACTCCCGATCGATACGCGGAACCAAAACGGCGCTCGCCGCCCGTCGGGCCGAACGGTACGACAGGAAGATCGCCGGGCTCCGAGACAAGACGCTGAACCACATCCTGCGAGGCGAAGGCGACGGCAGACGCGGCGGCCACCTGTACGGCACCGGAGTCGCCGGGAAAACCGAATTCCCGCAGCAATGGGACGAACGGCGAATCGCCACGGCCATCAACCGGACCATCAAAACACCCGACTGGCATATCGACGCTCCCGATCCTAGGGCGTTGCATCGATTCGGGAAAACCATAGATGGGGTCCAGATCGAAGTCAAGGCGTACCTGCAGGACGGCGAATACGTCATCGACCGCGCATATCCGGTCGGAGGCGAAGGCGTGACCAGAAACACCGAAAACGGTAGAATCGACGTGAAGGCAAGCCGGTCGAAGAAGTGGAGGCAACCATGAGCGCCGCATCGGAGCGCATGACGCGACTCTCCCTCGAATCACTGAAGGTCGTCGAAGGACTCAACCCGGACATCGAGGAAGACGCCATGGAGGAGATCGACTGCGGCGAATGGGACGGGGCAATCATGGATGCACTCGATCTGGCACACGACCGCAAGGACCTGTGGCCGAAGTTCCCCGAAGAGGTCAAAGCCATGACCAGAGACCCCGAATGGCCAGACCTCCACCGCTTCGCATACATGTTCGACCGGACGTAACGCGACACCGGCCAACCAAACCCAAGCCATCCGCACCACGGGTGGCTTTTTTCATGCCCAAACACCATTCGAGCAGATCGTGTCCGACTGCGAAAGCAAGCTCCAAAGGCCGAACAGTCGAATCAGGGAGATCATCCTGCACAAAGACGGGACTATAGAACGGCGTCTCAAAGGGTATAATAAGAGTTAGAAGGCCGGTGCCTTCCACCCTTTAAACCTTTTGTTCTGGTGGAAGGTTCCCGGCCTTTCGCCTTTCCGAATCATAATTCCCAAGCCACTGTGAAGTTCATGGTGGCTTTTTCTTATGCCCGCAGGCCGGGCGGAAAGGAAACCATCATGGCAGACGACACCGAAGACCAGGTCAAGGAGCCCGATACCGACGCTGCCGGCAACGAGCCGAACCAGCCTACAGGCGATTCGGGCCAAAAGCCGCCATGGGAGCGCGACGGTGAGGAGTTCAGCCCGGAGAAGGCGTGGAATCTCATCCGCAACCTCAGGGCCGACAACGCCAAGCTCAAGGAAAGCGACGACGCGAAGGCCGTGAAGCTGCGCGAGATCGAGGACGCGAACCTCAGCGAGAAGGAGAAGGCGGACCGCGACCTCAAGGAGGCGCGGGAGCAGCTCGACGCGATCCGCACGCAGAAGGCATGGGCCGAGGCGATGGCAGAACACCAGTGCCTGACCAAGGAGGACTTCGACCTCATCGGCGCAGGCTCGCCGCAGGAGGTCAGGGAAAAGGCCGCGAAGCTCGCGGCGCGTCTCGACGCGCAGGCCGTGTCGAAGACGGACTCCAACCACATCAACCCGCTGCTGCGGGCCGACCCGACCGGGGGCACGGATCCGACTTCGAAGAAGACGGACGACTGGATGCGCTCGGCGCTGGCCAGATAGCGGCATCAACACATCAAAGGAGACATGATATGGCAGACAATTTCAGCTCGCAGATCCTGCGCGGCGACTTGGGCGGCGCGCTCATCCCCGACGAGATCAGCCAGGAGATCATCCAGACGCTTCCGCAGTCCAGCGTGCTGCTTACCCGCGCGCGCCGGGTGCCGATGAGCAGCAAGAAGAAGACGCAGCCGGTGCTCGCCTCGCTTCCCGAAGCGTACTGGGTGTCCGAAGGCGGACTCAAGCAGACGTCAAAGACCGGATGGGAGGACGTGCAGATCACGGCCGAGGAGCTCGCGGTGATCGTCCCGATCCCCGATTCGGTCGTGGACGACGCGAAGATCAACCTGTGGGATACGGTCAAGCCGCTCATCGCCGAGGCCATGGGCAAGAAGATCGACCAGGCGGGCATCTTCGGCGTGGACAAGCCGTCCACATGGGGCAACGACATCCTCGCCGGCGCCACCGCCGCCGGCACGAACGTCGCGTCCGGCACCGGAGTCGACCTCGCCGACGACATCGCCATGATCGGCCAGAAGCTCAGCGAGAAGGGCTTCGCGGTCAACGGCTTCGCCTCCCAGCCCGGCCTGAACTGGCAGCTTGCCCGCCTGCGCGACGCGAACGGCCAGCCGATCTACACGCCGTCCGTCGCGGCCGGCAACCCCGCCAGCCTGTACGGCTACCCGCTCAACGAGGTCGCCAACGGCGCGTGGGACACCACCAAGGCCATGCTGCTCGCGGCCGACTGGACGAAGTTCGTGGTCGGCGTGCGTCAGGACATCACCTACAAGGTCTTCGACCAGGGCGTCATCTCCGACACCGCGGGCAACGTGGTGTACAACCTCATGCAGCAGGACGCGCAGGCCATGCGCGTGGTCATGCGCGTCGGCTTCGCCGTCGCCAACCCGCTCACCCGCATCGCGGCCAAGGGAAGCCAGTATCCGGCCGGCTTCCTCACCCCCGCCGCCTCCAGGAAGGCGGGCAAGTGATGACCGCCAAACAGGTCAGGTTCGTCACCAACGACGAACCGTTTGACAACCAGAACGTCGCCGAACTGGCCGCGTTCGACGCGGCCTGTGTTTTGTCAAGTTGTTATAGGCCAGTGTGGCGTGAGTTTTCCTTCCGAAAAAGCGGTAGGTTTTAGTCCAGTTCGGAACTGGCCTGTCATTGCTC
>JAIHTM010000182.1 GCA_022713905.1 Collinsella sp. | reverse complement strand
GACTGAATGCTGCGGCCGCTCAGGCGCTCGCGGATAAACTGGCGTGACTGCTCGTCGGGGGCAAACTGCTCCAGATCGGGCAGGTCGCGGGCGGAGCGCAGGCCGAACTTCTCCAAGAAGGCGTTGGTCGTGCCGTAGATGATGGCCTGACCGCGTTCGGGGTCGCGGCCGAGTTCGCGCACCAGGCCCTTGTCCACGAGCGACGCGATGACGCCGTCGGAGTTGACGCCCCGGATGCCCTTGACCACCTCGCGCGTGACGGGCTGGTGGTAGGCGATGACGGCCAGGGTCTCGAGCGCCGCCTGTGACAGCTTTTGCGTGTCCCAGCTCAGCACGTAGGCCTCGACCACGTCATGGTAGGCGGGGTGCGTGAACATGCGCCAGCCACCGGCGACTTCGCGCAGCTGAAAGCCGCGGTTGGCCTCCTCGTACTCAACTTTGAGCTCAGCCAAAAGCGACGCGCACTCGCCCGGGGCGATATCCAGCGCACTTGCCAGCGCGGGTGCGCTGACGGGGTCGCTCGACACCAGCAGCAGCGCCTCGAGAGCGCCTTTGAGGCTGTTTGCCTCCAGCGTGGAAAGGTTCGACATACTAGCGTCTCCTATTCGGTGAGCTCGGGGCCCTCGCCGGGCACGTATGCCTCGGCGCCCTCGACGCGGTTGATTTGAATAGTTCCAAAGATCTCGTCCTGGCTCAGTGTAAGAGAGCCGCGCTTGGCGAGCTCGAGCATGGCCAGGAAGGTGACGACAAGCTGTTCGGTGGTGGCATCGCCGTCCAACAGCTCGCGGAAGGTGCAGGTTTGGTGAGCCATGGTAAAGCGATCGACCGAGGCCACCGTCAGGTCGAGCGGCACGCGATGCGGTGCCACGTGCTCGGCTTCCAGCAGGAAAGTCTGGCGCTTGCCGTCCAGGTCGGCGCAGATGACGGCGAGGCCGCGCGGGGTAATGCCGGCCAGGTAGTCGGGCATAAGGCCCAAGAACTCGGGGTCGGGGCCGGCCACGCGCGGATGCATGCGGCTTTCGGCCTGCATGCGGGCGCCAAGGGCTGCCGCCGCGCCCTTAAACTGCTTGTAGGCAATCAGGCGCTGGATCAGGACCTCGCGTAGGGCGTCGCCGTCGAGCGCGCTGAGTTCCTCGAGGTCATCGTCGTCCTCGTCATCGTCGTCTGTCTTGCGCGGGGCCTCCTGGGGCACCAGCGAGGCGGCCTTGATGTCCAAAAGAGTTGCCGCGACCAGCAGAAAGTCGCTCGCCACGTCCAGGTCCAGCGCCTCGATGCGCTCCACCTCGGCAAGGTACTGTTCGGCCACCTCGCTGATGGAGATGGCGCCGATATCTACTTTTTGGCGGGTTACCAGCTGCAGCAACAGGTCGAACGGCCCGCTGTAGACCTGCGTCGACACGCGATACGACATCTTCGACCTCCTTTGACGGCGCCTTCGCGGCGCGGTTTGGGTGCATGTTGCGACCGTTTTGCGCGGTCGACCTGTAAGTTTACCTTAGATGCCGGCGATTGCGAAGTTGAGCAGCTGCTCAGCAAGCGGATACACGGTAACGTCGAAATAGCGGCCGATCACGTCGATGCCGGTCCACATGGGCAGCAGGTACAGCACCAGGATGAGGATGGGCATAGCGTATTGCTGCAGACGATAATAGTTGTTGAGCGCCTTGCCTTTGAGGAACGGCACGATGATCGACGAGCCGTCGAGCGGCGGGATCGGGATAAGGTTAAAGAACGCGAGTGACAGGTTGACCACGATAAACGTGGCGCCGAAGTTCATGATCTGTGACGCTAGGGCAAAGGACATGCTGGTGTAGAGGTTGCCGTACGTTGCGTGCATGAGGGCGGCCGCGAGGCACGCGAGTGCGATGTTCGACGCGGGGCCGGCCACGCTCACCAGGACCTCGTCGCGTTTGGGGTGCTTGAGGTTGTTGAGGTAGACGGGCACGGGTTTGGCGAAGGCGAATACTGGGCCGCCGGCCGCGAGCATGAGCAGCGGCAGGATGATGGTGCCAAACGGGTCGATATGGTTAAGCGGGTTGAGCGACACGCGGCCGCGCGAACGGGCCGTCTTGTCGCCGAGTGCCCAGGCCGCGGCGGCGTGCGCGCTCTCGTGGATCACGATGCCCACGATGACGGCGACGGCGCTGGCGAGCAGGTTCATGATGTAGCTGCTGGACATGGCGCTCCCCTAGCGAACGCGGCGCGAGGCGCGCGTGAGCAGGTAGTCGATCACAAACAGGATCACGGCGACGATGGCGTAATCCAAGCGGAACACACCGCCAAAGGGCGACGTGATGACGCCGTAGCCGGCGATGGCGCTCGGCAGGGCGCGCGAAAGCTCGACGACAAAGCCCACGATCTGCAGTTTGGCGGTGAGGCCGCTAAAACACAGCAGCACGGTCATCGCGCTCATAAAAATGCCGCAGATGCGACAGGCGATGGCGATGATGCTCATCGCCACGGCAGCGGCCTTACGAGAGTTCACGCGCGGTCTCCTCTTCGATCTGGGTGGAAAGCTCCAGCCATTCGTCCTCGAGCTTGGGCAGCTCTTGCTTAAGGCCGTTATATTCCCCCAGCGCGGCGTTGAACTTATCCTGATCGGCATAAAGCTCTTCGCTCGCCATCAATTCCATAAGCTCGTCATAGCGGGCGCGCTTTTTGTCGAGCTCCGTCTCGATCTTCTTGAGCTGGTTGCGCACACCTTTGAGCTTTTTGTTGAGCGCGGCGCGGGCCTGGGCCTCGGCGCGCTTTTGTTCCTTGGTTTTTTTGCCCTCGGTCGGTTTAGGAGCTGCGGCGGGGGTGTCAGCTTGGGCGGCGCTGACTTTGGTGGACTTGGCCGTGGCCGGCGCACTCTCCGTGGACGCCTCGGCGGCGGCGCGGGCTGCGAGGTCCTCGCGCTTGTAGAGGTAGTAGTCGTAGTCGCCGTCGTAGACCGTGACCTTGCCGTCACGAATGTCGATCACGCGGTTGGCCACGGCACGCACCAGGTGCTCGTCGTGGCTGATTAGCACGATGGTGCCGGGGAAGTTTTGCAGGGCGTTTTCGAGCATGTCCACCGAGTCGATGTCTAGGTGGTTGGTGGGCTCGTCCAGGCACAGGAGCGCCTCGGGGGCCACGAGCATCTTGGCCAGGGCCAGACGCGCTTTTTCGCCGCCGGAGAGGACGCGAACCTGCTTCTCGATGGAATCGTTGTCGCTAAACAGGAAGGCGCCCAGTAGGCTGCGCTGCTGTGGCACGGTCCACTTGGGCGTGACGGTGTCGATCTCTTGCAGGACGGTATTGGACTCGGTCATGCCCTCGAGTGCGTGCTGGGCGTAGTAGGCCACGCCCACGTTGGTGCCCAGGTCCCGGGTGCCGGTGGTGGGCGGCTCCAGGCCGGCGAGGATCTTCATGAGCGTGGACTTGCCAGCGCCGTTGGGGCCGACGAGCGCCACGTGCTCGCCGCGGTAGAGCTTGAGGTCGATGTCGCTGTAGATGTGCTTGTTGCCGTAGGACTTGGAGACGCCCTCCAGGCCCACGACCATGTCGCCGGAGCGCGGCGGGTCGGGGAACTTAAAGTCGATGTGCTTGTGGCCCTCGGGTAGGATGACAAGCTCCTTTTTGATCTGCTCGATCTTGCGGATGCGCTCCTGGGCCTGGGCTGCCTTGGTGGGCTTGTAGCGGAACTTGTCGACGAAGACCTGCATGTGGGCGATGTCGCGCTCCTGGGCGGCGCGCTTGGCGCGCATCTGCTCCAGGTTGTCCTCGCGCTGCTTGAGGTAGCTGCTGTAGTTGCCGGTGTAGGTGGTCACGCGGCGGTTCTCGAGGGCGGCGACGTGGTCGACGCAGGCGTCCATGAAGGCGCGGTCGTGGCTGACGATGAGGACGGCGCCGTCGTAGTTGGCGATAAAGCCGCGCAGCCACTGGACGCTTTCGAGGTCCAGGTGGTTGGTGGGCTCGTCCAGCAGCAGCAGGTCGGGGTGGCGCAGGAAGAGCTTGGCGAGCGCGATGCGCATCTGCCAGCCGCCCGAGAACTCGGAGCATGGGCGCTCAAAGTCGGTGACCTTAAAGCCCAGGCCGGAAAGGATTTTGCGGGCGTTGCTCTCGAGCTCGTAGCCGCCCAGGTGCTCAAAGCGGTCCTGGACCTGGCCGTACTCGTTAAGGAGTGCGTCGACGTCCTTGCCCTGCTCGGAGAGCTCGGTGATCTGGGCCTGCAGCTCGTTAGCGCGCTCGCCCATGCGGCGGATTTCCTTGGCGGCGGCCATGACCTCGGCAAGGATGGTGGTGTCCTTGTGCTCCAGATTAGTTTCCTGCTCTAGGTAGCCCACCTGGCAGTCCTTGGCGTACTGGACCTGGCCGGCGTCGGGGCTGTCGATGCCCATGATGATTTTGAGCATGGTGGTTTTGCCGGCGCCGTTGGGTCCCACGAGCGCAAAGCGTTCGCCGGGGTTGATCTGGAAGGACGCGCCACTAAAGAGGACGCGCGCGCCGAAGCTTTTTTCGATCTTGTCGACCAGGAGGATCATGGTGCCGCCTTTGACCTTGTGTGCCTATATGAAAAAAGGCCCCAACTTGCGTTGGAGCCTCATTCAATGCTCGGGTGGAGACGAGGGGAATCGAACCCCTGACCTCTTGACTGCCAGTCAAGCGCTCTCCCAGCTGAGCTACGCCCCCGTGCGAAGAAGTACTATACGGGAACTCCCCCGCCGATGCAAGGACATTTTTGGAAAAACTTTCCGGGGGCGGGCGCCGGAGTCGCGCGGGGCCGGGCCAGCCTGCGGAGCGCCTGGCCCCCGCACGGCCCCTACGCCGGCCGACTTGGCGCGCGGAACGCGACCCTCTCCGCGCAACCGGATTTCCTATGCGTCGCCAGTCCCATTATCGGGTCCGATTGCGAACCGTCCCTCATCTGCGCCTCAGAACTATGCCGGTTTACTACGATGTATCTGTAATGTTCGACCACGCACGCCTTTTCGTGTAACCGTCGGACTCTCTACCTGCGGTTTTGCAAACTGAGAACACGCGGTGGTCGAAGGTCGCCGATCCGTCGTAGTAAACGGGCATGGTTTTGAAATGGCATCAGGTTGATTTCACGCTGAAATGTCTTGAAGCCCTGAATTTAAGGCCTTAACTTTTTATAAAACACTCCTTATCTGCGACGGGCCTAGATTAGCTGTTGTTTAGCATCGAACTTGATCTTGCGTTGTGCGACTTGCTCGTGCATGGTAGTATTTCACGACGTGAAGCGAAGAAATTAGGCCTGAGTTGCCTTTGCTAGAATTGCATTCACCGTTCATAAGGGCTCTTGGCGCAACGGTTAGCGCAGGGGACTCATAATCCCTGGGTTCTGGGTTCGAATCCCGGAGGGCCCACCAGAGTATTTCGAGGCCGGGCATTACGCCCGGCCTCTTTGTTATTGGCGCTGCAGACCAGGTTTGCTATCCAGATACGTAAAGTTATTAACATTCATATTCGTAATTAACAATGGGTATGTCGCCAAGATGCTGCTCAGTCAACACATGGCGTAAATCGATAGATATGAAAAAAGGCCCCAACTTGCGTTGGAGCCTCATTCAATGCTCGGGTGGAGACGAGGGGGATCGAACCCCTGACCTCTTGACTGCCAGTCAAGCGCTCTCCCAGCTGAGCTACGCCCCCGTGCGAAGAAGTACTATAC
>JAIHTM010000181.1 GCA_022713905.1 Collinsella sp. | reverse complement strand
GTCTCTACTCCTTCGCCGAACTCGTGCTTCCCGATTCGGCAGTCCAGGGCATCTCGTCTTCGAACAGCCATGTACGGGCAGACCCACTATCGCGTGCAGTCTGCGGGTCGGGCAGGCAGGTCTGGTCGTACGCGTCCATCACGCAACGATCCAAAAAATCGATCACCTGCTGCTGGTCGCCTTCAAGAATGTAGGTCACGCCGCCATCTTGAATATAGACGCCGTCCCCACCTCCGGCTTTTGCGTATTCCGGATTGTAGTTAACGGTGCGCATCAGTTTGCCATCAGATGAATACAACTTCAGCGTTGTATAGTAGCCACCGTTCACAAAACCACGTCGGCGCTCATAGGCATCCCAACCGTCCCAGCGTTTGAACGAACGCCCGTTTAGCAAGTCCAGTGCCTGTCGGGACAACTTCTCGTCCTTGGTATAGCGAGACGAGCCAAGTTCAATCATGGGGTAGTTGCTTATGCTTAGAATGCCCGGCGTTTCCTCGATATCGAGCGTTATCTCATCGGGCTTTGTAACGTCCGAAATCATTTGCCCGGGCATCGATGCAACAAGGGACGCCATCTCGACCGTCTGCTCAACCCCACTCGGCCCATAGAAGATAAGCGAGCCAAATAGGACCACGCCCGCAGCAGCGACGACGCAAGCCACCAACAGCAACAAAACAGAAGTGCAACGCTTCATCTTCAACTCCACAAACGAGAGTGTTTTGAGCTCACTTTAAAGCGCCAACTTCATACTGTCAATTCTAGATAGCATATGAACAAAGGCACACTCCCCCATAGAGGAGAGTTGCAACCTCGATTTTAGCGTCCCTCAAGGCCCAACGAGAACGCAGAAATGTAGCCCGGGGCTTACCCTTTCCCGAACGCGACCCTCGCGAAGCGCGTGAGCGGGCGGGAAAGGGTAAGCCCCGGGCGGACAATTATGTGCGTTACTCGGCAGCGGCCTTGAACTTGTTGTAGTTGATTAGGCAGCCGGCCTTGACGATGGCGCGCTCCTCCGCCGTCATGTCGGCAATGTAGAGCTCAATCTGCTCAACCGCACCATCGGCACGGACCACGTAGGCAGCGATGTTCTGCAGATCGCCGTCGAGCGCGGCGCGAATACCCGGCACGAAGACGTAGTCGCCCACCTCAAAGTTTGGCTCGGTCTCCATCTGGAAGGGCACCATGCCCCAGTTCATCACGTTGGAGCGATAGCGCTTGGTGGCGTACTCGTGGACGATATTGGCCAGGCCGCCGATCACGCGCTGGCAGCTCGCGGCCTGCTCGCGGGCGGAGCCGTCGCCGGGCTTCTTGGCGTAGATCATGGAGCCGTACTCGGTCGTCTTGGCATCGGCCGCGACACCCGCGCTAGCCAGCGCCTCAAACACACCGGCAAGCTCGGCATCGAGCTCGGCCAAGTCGCCCGCAGCCTCACCGGCAACACGGCGCTTCTCCACGGCATCGACCTCCTTGGAGCGACCCACGTAGGCAGGGTCGCGACGGCTGAGCGTAAACTCGGCCAGGCCCAGCGGGTTGGAGCGGAAGGAGCTCGTCTCGCCCGAGGGAATGAGCTCGTCGGTCGTGGTGACCGGGTCCATAATCTTGGAGCACACCTTGAGCAGGATGTCGTCGCCGAGCGGCTCCATCGCGGGCCACGGCTTGATGTTGGGTCCCTCGACCAGCTCGTCGGCAGGCTCAGCCTTGCCAAAGCCCCAATACACGCGCTTCTTGTACGGCGCGTCGTCGAAGGTGTACTCGCAGGCCTCGTCCCAGGTCTCCTCGGGCAGGTCGGTCGCAGGCGTCAGGACGCCGCCGTTGGCAGCGGTCGCCGCGATGGAACGAGCGTCCATCAGGGCCACGGCGCTCAGCTGGCCGTTACCCGGCTTGGAACCCTCACGATTGGGGAAGTTGCGCGTGGTGTGGCGGATGGACAGGCCGTTGTTGGCAGGTGTATCGCCGGCACCGAAGCACGGGCCGCAGAACGCCGTACGCACGATCGCGCCGGCCTCCATAAGGTCATAGATGTAGCCGCGGCGCGTGAGT
The DNA here is from genome assembly GCA_022713905.1 of Collinsella sp. Taxonomy (GTDB): domain Bacteria; phylum Actinomycetota; class Coriobacteriia; order Coriobacteriales; family Coriobacteriaceae; genus Collinsella. The sequence continues at coordinate 3,641 of JAIHTM010000181.1, read as the reverse complement.
TCGAGCGCCACGGGTTGACTCGTGGGATAGACCGACAGCGAGAACTCGCCGCAGCCGGTGTTGGCGCCCTTGAGCACGCGGGCCGCCTGCACCACGGAATCGTAGTTGCCGCCCGAGCAGCCGGCGATGACGCCCTGCTGCACGTGCAGCTTGCCGTCGACGATCTTGTCGAGCAGGCTAAAGTGCGTCTTGCCCTCGCCGATCTTGGCGGCCTCGAGCTCGACCTCGTGCAGGATGTCCTCAAGATTCTCGTTGAGTTCGTCGATCTCAAAGCCGTTGGAAGGATGGAACGGCAGGGCGATCATGGGCTTGACGCTCGACAGATCGACCTCGACGCAGCCGTCGTAGTAGGCGACATCGGCGGGTTTGAGCTCGCGATAGTCGTCGCCGCGGCCGTGCATGGTCAAAAACGCGTGCGTGTCCTCGTCGGTGGCCCAAATGGAGGAAAGGCAGGTGGTCTCGGTGGTCATGACGTCGACGCCGTTGCGGTAGTCGGTCGTCATGCTCGCAATGCCGGGGCCCACGAACTCCATAACCTTGTTCTTGACGTAGCCCTTGGCAAAGACGGCACGAATGATGGCGAGCGCTACATCGTGCGGGCCGACGCCGGGGCGCGGGGCACCCGTGAGGTAGATGGCCACGACGCCGGGATAGGCGACATCGTAGGTGTCGCGCAGCAGCTGCTTGGCCAGCTCGCCGCCGCCCTCGCCCACGGCCATGGTGCCCAGGGCGCCGTAGCGGGTGTGCGAGTCGGAGCCCAGGATCATCTTGCCGCAGCCGGCGAAGTTCTCACGCATAAAGGAGTGGATGACCGCGATGTGGGGCGGGACGAAAATGCCGCCGTACTTCTTGGCAGCCGAAAGGCCGAAGACGTGGTCGTCCTCGTTGATGGTGCCGCCCACGGCGCACAGCGAGTTGTGGCAGTTGGTGAGCACGTAGGGCAGCGGGAACTGCTCCATGCCCGAAGCGCGCGCCGTCTGGATAATGCCGACGAAGGTGATGTCGTGGCTCGCCATGGCATCGAAGCGGATCTTGAGCGCCTCGGGGTCGCCCGACGTGTTATGTGCCTGAAGAATCGAATAAGCGATGGTGCCGCGCTTGGCGTCCTCGGGCGTTTGCGTAATGCCGCGCTCAGCAGCCTCGGCCGCGGGCACAACCTCGCTGCCACCGCGCAGGTAGATGCCGTCCTCGTACAGCTTGACCATACTGTCTCCCACTCTGCCCGAAAGGCTCGGGCGCATAGCATACATTCGTTCAATATCGTGCCATAGAACGATTGCCAGCGGGTTACGAATCTCGGCGTTCACTTTATCTCGGTAAAGTAAAGGACGAGCCCAGTGTGAGCCGGCAAAATGATCCCTTGGGGACGGAGGAAAACGGATCACTGAGGGGGTCGGCCTGACCCAGTGATCCGTTTTCCTCCGTCCCCAAGGGATCATGAAGTTGAATGCCAGATTGTCCGAATGCGGCCCGCGTAACTACAAATCGGTCCCCGCGCCCAGCAGCTTGCGCATGACCTGTTCGGGGTTAACCGAGCCATCGCGCGGGGCCAGGGCGGTGATCTTCTTTTGCATCTTGTACTCGTGCAGCTCGTCCTCGAGCTGGCGTACGCGGGCGCGGAGCTTCTCGTTCTCGCGTTCGCGCTCCTCGGCACGCTCCTTCATATCGAGGATGCGCACCACGCCGGCAAGGTTGATGCCCTCGTCGGTGAGCTGGTTGATGAGTTCCAGGCGCTCGATATCGGCACGCGAATACAGACGCGTGTTACCGCCCGAGCGCTGGGGGTTCACCAGTCCCTTGGACTCGTAGACGCGCAGAGTCTGCGGATGCATGCCGGTCAGCTCGGCCGCCACGCTGATCATGTACAGCGGTTTGTTCCTATTGTCCTCGGCCATGCTACCTGACCCCTTTCCGTCTCGTTATCGTCCATCATAAGCCCGCGGGCGCGGGCGTGCGCCACGACCGCCCTAGTACGTCGCCTTGTAACGGTTGACCTTCTCGCGATAGTCGCGCGTGTCGGCCTCACGCAACTTGGTCATGGCGTCGCGCTCATCATCGGATAGGTTCGTGGGGACCTGCACCTTGATCTCGACGAGCAGCGCGCCCGTACGGCCACGGTGCTTAACGTCGGGCGCCCCCATCTCCTTAAAGCGGAACTTCTTGCCCGTCTGGGTACCCGCGGGCACCTTCAGACGAACCGTCGCACCGCCGGGCGTGGGCACGTCCACCGTGCAGCCGAGCGCCGCCTCGTAGACCGAGACCGGTACCTCCATAGTCACGTCGGCACCTTTTCGCTTAAACAGCGGATGCTCCTCCACGTGCGTGGTCACGACCAGGTCGCCGCGCTCGCCGCCGGCAACGCCGTACTCGCCGCGACGCTTGTAGCGCAGCTTGCCGCCGTCGACCGCGCCCGCGGGGACCGAGACCGTAATGGTCTGCTGCTCGCCTGTCGAGGGAATGCGGTAGGTGACCTTGTGCGTCACGCCGCGGAACGCGTCCTCAGCCGTCACATCGACGGTCAGCGACAGGTCGCCGCCCTTGCGAGCGCGGCTACGACCCGCGCCGGCACCGGCAGCGCCCGCAGCCCCGGCAAAGCCCGAGCCCCAATCGCTGCCCCAGGCGCCGTTGCCGCTAAAGATGCTGTCGAAGATGTCGCCCCAGCCGCTGGCGCCCGCGCCGGCACCGTAGCCGCCGCCATACGCGCCGCCCGCGCCCGGCATGCCGCCAAACATGAGCATCTGGTCGTACTCTTTGCGCTTCTTCTCGTCCGAAAGCGTCTCGTAGGCCTCGCTGATCTCCTTGAACTTGGCCTCGTCGCCGCCGGCATCGGGGTGATATTTTTGCGCGAGCTTGCGAAACGCGCTCTTGATCTCTTTGTCGGAGGCGCTCTTGGATACGCCCAGGATGTCATAGAAGGTTTTGCCTGCAGCCATCGTAGCTCCTCTCCTGTTTCATCCGCCGCCCATGCAGACGACGGCTCATGCTTTCATATGGCACTAGGCCAGAAAGGGCCCCGGGTGTTGCCCCGGGGCCCTTCTCAATTACTCCTCGGTGCTCTCGGCCGTATCGGCCGTAGCATCCTCGGGCGCCGCTTCGGGCTCCGGTGCGGGGCGCTTCTCGCCACCGTAGGTCACCGTCACCATCGCGGAACGCAGGATGCGATCCGCCATGCGGTAGCCCTTCTGGTACACATCGTTGACGGTCTCGTCATACTGCGATGCGTCCTCGACGCGACCCACGGCCTGATGCTCGAGCGGATCGAACGCCTCGCCCTTGGGATCGATGGGCTCAACGCCCTCGTGCGCAAACACATCAAGCAGCTTGGCATGAACCGCATCGACGCCGTCGACGAACTGCTTAAAGTCGTCGGAAAGCTCTTGGCTGCGGGCATGGTCGATCGCGCGCTCGATATCGTCGATCACCGGCAACAGCGCGGTGACAAGCTTCTCGGTCGCGCGCTCGCGCTCGGCGATACGCTCGTTTGCGGTGCGGCGACGAAAGTTCTCCCAGTCGGCCTGCAGACGGGCGGTGCGCTCGGTGGCGTCCTTTGCCTTGTCCTCGGCGGCCTTCTGAGCCTCTGCCGCAGCATCAAGCTCGTTGCGCACGTCGGTAAGCTCCTTCTGAGCCTGCTCGAACTTAAG
>JAIHTM010000180.1 GCA_022713905.1 Collinsella sp. | reverse complement strand
CTGCAAAAAGGACGGCACCACCGTCGACATCAACATCGGCGACAAGGCAGACGATCCGGTCTTTACCATCTCCGACCTGCTGATTCACCTCTCGAGCGAGCAGATGTCCAAGCCCGCCAAGGACGCCGTCGACGCCGAGATCCTCGACGTGATCGTGGGCGGCCGCCCCGTCAAGTTCGATGAGGACGACAAGGACGCCCCCAAGGAGCCCGTCAAGCAGATGTTCCTGGACATCCTCAAGGAGCAGTATGACGTCGAGGAGGAGGACTTCCTCTCCGCCGAGATCGAGGTCGTGCCCGCCGGCCCGGCCCGCGACATGGGCCTCGACCGCTCCATGATTCTGGGCTATGGTCACGACGACCGTGTCTGCGCCTATCCGTCCATGCTCGCCCAGCTCAACGTCGCCAACGTGGAGCGCACGAGTATCACGCTCATCGTCGACAAGGAGGAGATCGGCTCCGTGGGTGCCACCGGTATGACGAGCCGCTTCTTCGAGAACACCGTCGCCGAGATCATGACGCTCGCCGGTGAGGATAGCCCGCTGGCCCTGCGCCGTGCACTCGCCCACAGCCGCATGCTCTCCTCCGACGTGTCCGCCGGCTTCGACCCGGGCTATGCCGGCAAGTTCGAGACCAAAAACGCCGCCTTCATGGGCCGTGGCCTGTGCTTTAACAAGTACACGGGCAGCCGCGGCAAGGGTGGCTCCAACGACGCCGACGCCGAGTACGTAGCCCTCATCCGCGACATCATGGACGAGGCAGGCGTGGACTTCCAGACCTGCGAGCTCGGCCGCGTCAACGCGGGCGGCGGCGGCACCATTGCCTACATCATGGCCAAGTACGGCATGAACGTCATCGACTCCGGCGTTGCCGTCCTGTCCATGCACGCCCTGTGGGAGGTCGCCAACAAGGCCGACATCTACGAGGCCTACCGCGGCTACAAGGCCTTCCTCGAGCGCGCCTAACCAACCCTTGTAACTTGCGGTGAAATACGGACTAAACTGGCCTATAAACGGCCAAAACAGACCGTATTCCACCGCAACTTCCTTTTTGGCAGAGGAGAGTCCATGCTGCAGGTCATCATTTCGCCCGCCAAGCAGATGCGCGCGGCCCAAGATGCTTTTGAAGTCCTGGGCATTCCACCTTTTGCGCACGAGACGGCTCGCCTCCACCGTGCACTGCTAGATATCGAGCGGAATGAAGGCAGCGGCGGTCTGCAGGCGCTATGGAACGTGAGTGACAAACTGCTGGGGCCTTGCCTCAACACCCTGCATGAGTTCGGGCCCATCCTGATAAACGGCGATCTCGACAATCCCGCACTCGCCCGACACCTCTCCCCTGCCGTCATGTCCTATCACGGCATTCAATACCAGAGCATGGCGCCCGAGGTGATGGATTTCGCGCAGATCGCATGGCTGCAAGACCATCTGTGGATCCTCTCGGGCCTTTACGGATGCGTACGACCCTTTCATGCCGTTGAACCATATCGGCTGGAAATGGGCGCGAAGCTTGCCGTCGACGATGCCCGAGACCTCTACGCGTTTTGGGGCGACAAGCTCGCACGGGCCATCGCTCCGGCGGGCTCCAACGCTACGATCGTCAACCTCGCCAGCGTAGAGTATGCCAAAGCCGTTCTGCCCCACCTCGCGAGCGACGCCACGGCCGTCACATGCCTCTTTGGCGAGGGCATCCGCAACGGCAAGCCCATCCAGCGCTCGACCGCCAGCAAAAAGGCGCGCGGCTCCATGGTGCGCTGGATGGCAGAAAACAAGCTCGAGGATGTAAGCGGGCTCACCGCGTTCGACGTTGGTTATCGTCACTTTCCCGAGCTTTCAGACAAAAACACCCTGGTTTTCATGAATGCGCAGGCACAATAGGCCCGCCGTTTCCAAACACCCCGTTACTCCGCCAAGCCATCGGCCTTTGCAATCCCGTTTGTCGAACCGTCCTGATAGACAATCTTGACGTGCTCAACCTCGGACACCGCAACACCCGTCGGAGGCTCCAGACGCCATTCCGTCAGGGCGATATCCATGGTCGTGGGTACATCTCCTTGATCTTTGAGCTTCACCGTGAGCGTTTTGAGCGCCGCGTCAAACGTCACGCGTTCGATTTCTTCACCCGGAATGGACCCACCACTCAGCTGCAACTGCACAAACTCATCGCGCGGGTACCAATAATCGCCCGGAACGGCAAGCGTATTGGCATTACCGCCAGTACTCCTCACCGTCATAATCGGTAGGCTATCATCAGCCTCGAACTCCCATGCAGCGCCGCCGCGACCGCCAAACGTCCAGATACAAAAGGCAATCACCAGCACGGCAAGCACCGCAAAACCAATCGCGACAAGGCCATGGTGCGCACGGCTTTCCTCGGCCGACACATCCCATTGCGTCTCTCGATATAGATGCTTGTCTTCCATGTTCGCCTCCCCACAGGCACGCTCGTTAGGCCAATCGTACCCATTCGAGCTATACTTGAGCCCATTACATAAACGGGGAGCTTGCAGGACAAGACGGCAGGCTGAGACTGGGCGCGCCCGCCCTGACCCGCAAACCTGATATGGGTAATGCCAACGAAGGGAGCCGTGCCAATGAGCACACAGACCGAGCCCAAGCTCGTCACGCAAATCGACTTCGCCCGGGCCGGGCAGATCACGCCGCAGATGAAGGAGGTTGCCGAGCGCGAGCATCGCGACCCCGAGTACATCCGCGAGCGCGTGGCCGACGGCCGCATCGCCATTCCCGCCAACATCGTGCATATCAAAAAGGGCATGCGCGCCTTTGGCGTCGGCGAAGGCCTGTCCACCAAGGTCAACGTTAACCTGGGCATCTCGGGCGATAAGGCCGATGCCGCCGAGGAGTGGAAGAAAGTCAAGATCGCCGAGGAGTTTGGCGCCGACGCCATCATGGACCTCTCCAACTCGGGCAAGACGCGCCAGTTCCGCCAGCAGCTCATCGACGAGACGCCGCTCATGGTGGGCACCGTTCCCATGTACGACGCCATCGGCTACATGGAAAAGCCGCTGGTCAAGCTGACCAAGGACGATCTGCTCGAGGTCGTACGCGCGCATGCCGAGGACGGCGTAGACTTTATGACCATCCACTGCGGCATCAACAAGTCGGTCATCAAGACCTTTAAGGAGACCGGCCGCCTGATGAACATCGTCAGCCGCGGCGGCTCGCTGCTGTTTGGCTGGATGGAAGTCACCGGCAACGAGAACCCGTTCTATGAGTTCTACGACGAGGTGCTCGAGATCTGTCACGAGTATGACGTGACCATCTCACTCGGCGACTCCTGCCGCCCGGGCTGCCTCTACGACTCCAACGATGCCACCGAGACCGCCGAGATGATCGAGCTGGGCAAGCTGTGCAAGCGCGCCTGGGCCGCGGGCGTCCAGGTCATGGTCGAGGGTCCGGGCCACATGGCGCTCGACGAAATCGCTGCCAACATGAAACTGCAGAAGCGCCTGTGCCACAACGCCCCGTTCTATGTACTCGGACCGCTGGTGACCGATATCGGTGTGGGCTATGACCACATCACCGCCGCCATCGGTGGCGCCATCTCCGCGAGCTCCGGCGCCGATTTCCTGTGCTACGTGACGCCCGCCGAGCACCTGTGCCTGCCTAACGCCCAGGACGTGCTCGATGGCCTCATGGCAACCAAGATCGCCGCGCATGCCGCCGACATCGCCAAGAAGGTGCCGCACGCCCGCGATCTGGACGACAAGATGGGCCAGGCGCGCCGCAAGCTCGATTGGGACGCCATGTGGAAGTGCGCCCTCGATCCCGTCACCGGCAAGAAGCGCTACGAGGAGTCCCCCGCTGCCACCGAAGGCACCTGCACCATGTGCGGCAAGATGTGCGCCGTCCGCACTGTCAACAAGGTGTTCGAGGGCACGACGATCGATCTCGGTATGGAGGACTAGGTCCCTCGCTGCGATCGCTTTAGAAGCGAGTTGGCGCCCGTCAATTGTTGACGTGTGAACATTTGCTTTCATTTGCGTAAAGATTGCATCGCCCGCCCGGGTTCGACATAGAGTCGGCCCGGGCATCTTTATAATGCTGGCTTAAAGACCCATTTGAATCCGACCGAACAAGGGAGCGAACATGGATCGCAGTAAGGTACCTGCCGTTCTATCCATCGCAGGATCCGATTCCAGCGGTGGCGCCGGCATTCAGGCCGACATCAAGACCATCACGGCGCACCGCCTGTATGCCGAGACGGCCATCACCGCTATCACCGCACAGAACACCCTGGGCGTCACCGCCGTGCAGAACATCTCCCCGGATATTGTCGCGGCACAGATCGATGCCGTTTTTGACGATATCCGCCCCAACGCCGTCAAGATTGGCATGGTTTCCTCTGCCGAGATTATCGAGGTTATCGCCGACCGCCTGAGCGCTTGGAACGCGACAAACGTGGTAGTCGACCCCGTCATGGTAGCCACCTCGGGCGCACGGCTGATTGCCGAAGATGCCGCCGAGGCGCTCACCCGCCGCCTGTTCCCGCTAGCGACGGTTATCACGCCCAATATTCCCGAGGCCATGGCCCTGCTCGACTACGAGGTCGACTCCGAGCGCACGCAGCAAAATGCTGCCATGCTCCTCACCCGCCGCTTTGGTTGCGCATCCCTCGTTAAGGGTGGGCATCTTGTCAACGAGGACAACGATGTACTGGCCGAACCCGCGCCACTCGATGACGAGGGCAACCATCTGGGAGATCCACTCACCACGTGGTTCCGCCACAAGCGCATCGAGACCGACAACACACACGGCACCGGCTGCACGCTCTCGTCCGCCATCGCCTGCGCGCTGGCGCAGGGCATGGATCTTGCCGACGCCGTCAACGCGGGCAAGGCCTACCTAACGGGCGCCCTCGCCGCCGGCTTTGACATGGGCAAAGGTTCCGGCCCCGTCAATCACATGTGGCAGTATTAAGATTCGCAGCCCAAACCACCGCAAAGGGGACAGGCACCTTTGCGGTGGTTTGGGGCCGTGCTACTCACCGAGCATCTCTTGGAGCTTGGCCGCCACGGCATGTCCCAAGCTCTCGTGGCTTTCGGGCATCATATGCAGATAGTCGATATCGCCCGGCTCGGCAAAGTCGGCGGCATTCAAAAAGTCGCAGCCAAACTGCTCAGCCACATGTGCGTAGTACTCGCCAAAATGCTCCGAGGCCTCGACGGAACGCTCGTCAAAATCGGTCATATATACGTCGGCGATCTGCGGCTTAATCTTGATAGGCGCCATCAGCAGAATGCGCGGACAAGGCGCAGCGTCGGTCCACGGAAACGCGCGGACGGCGCGAATCAGCGCCATGGCGCCACGAGCGATATCGGCAGCCGTCACGTTAAAGACCGTCTTGCAGTCGTTGGTGCCCAGCATGATCACAATGGCGTCCAGCGGCTTATGGGCCTCGAGCATCATCGGAAGCGCGCGAATGCCGTTAAGATTGGTGTCCAGATGGCACATGTCGTCGCGTACCGTCGTGCGGCCGTTGAGGCCTTCTTCAATTACATGCCAGCCCTCGCCTAAGTCACGTTGGGCCACGCCACACCAGCGCACATCCCGCGCATAGCGCACCGCGGTGCCGTCGCGCATGCCCGCCGGATCGTAACCATAGGTGTTGCTGTCGCCAAAGCATAGAACGTTTTTCATCGTAAGCCCTTCCTTTTAGTAAAAAGCCGGCGGGAGCAGCCTCTCCCGC
>JAIHTM010000179.1 GCA_022713905.1 Collinsella sp. | reverse complement strand
GCGCAAGACGGTAAGCGAGAGCTACGAGCTCGAGTATGGAACGGATTCTATCGAGATCCACGCCGATGCCATCAGCTCTAAAGATACCGTGTTGATTCTGGACGACTTGGTCGCGACGGGTGGAACCGTCGAGGCAACAGGTAAACTTGTGCGAGATATGGGCGCAAAGCTTGTGGGCTACGGTTGTATCCTTGAGCTTGCGTTTCTCAACCCGCGCAAGAAGCTCACGCCTTCTAACGAGGACGTTGAGCTCTTTAGCCTGGTAACGGTTGACTAGCCGCTACCCTTAGATACCGGAAAGGAAGCTACATGCGCACAGCAAATACGCACAAAAACATGGCACGCTGCGCTGCTACGGCAACCCTCGCTTGTGTTTTGGGCCTGGGCCTCGTGGCTCCGGCTTTCGCCGATACCGCATCCGACCTTGCCGCTGCTCGAACTAAACTCGAGCAGATTGGCACCCAAACCCAGCAAATTCATGAAGAACTCTCCGCACAGACGCAGGAGCTTGATCAGACTGCAGGCGAGATCACGCAAAAGCAGCAAGAGATTGCCGAAGGTCAGGCAAAGCTTTCGAGCTATGTTGCCGGTGAGTACAAGACCGGCGGTCTGAGTCTCCTTCAGGTTCTGACGGGCGTCGACGATCTGGGCGACATGCTCAACCGTCTCTTCTACTACGGTAAGGTGTCCGACAAGCAGGCCCAGACCATTCAGGAGGTCAAGGACCTTAAGCAGCAGCTCACCGATAAGCAGACCGAACAGGAGAAGAACGTCGCCGCGACGCAGAAGAAGGTCGACGAGCTCAACGCCCAGCAGGCTGAGGCCCAGAGTGTCGTGAACTCCCTGGATTCGCAGCTGCAGGCCGAGCTTGCTGCCGAGGCCGAGGCCAATGCTGCGCTGCAGGCTGGCATTAATGCCAGCACCGCCGAAAAGGCCACGGTGAGCAATGACACCGCCGGTACGACCGAGAACACCAACAATGGTGGCGGTACGACCAACAACGGCGGCGGCAACACGCCTGCGCCCGCGCCCGCTCCTGCTCCCACGCCGCAGCCCGTGACGCCCGCTCCGGCTCCGACGCCTTCCGCACCGAGCCAGTCCGTTGACGGTGGTACCGTTGTTTCGCGCGCCTACAGCAAGCTCGGTTATGCTTATTCTTGGGGCGGTATTGGACCGAACAGCTTTGACTGCTCCGGCTTTGTGAGCTATTGCCTCACCGGCCGTTATTGCCGCCTTGGCACCACGGGTACCTTCATGGGCTGGACCCGCGTGTCCGATCCCCAGCCTGGTGACGTCGTGGTTAACTCTTACCACACCGGCATCTACATTGGTAACGGCCAGATGATCCATGCTTCCGACTACAAGACGGGCGTCATCATCAGCTCCGTTGCCGCTGGCATGAACAACAATTACATTTTCGTTCGCTACTAATTTGGTACTACAGCGAACGAACGTGGGCCTCGCGATCTTGAATCACGAGGCCCATTCTTTTTGCCCCTACCGTTTGCCATAAGATCAGTACGGCTATCTAGTATTCAAAACTAGATAGCCGTCCAAACAATCAAAAAGATGGCTATAATTGTTGGGGAACAATTAGAAAGGACCCTCAATGAGCTTGGCACTCATCTCCGATTCGAGCTGCAATCTTCGCGATTGGCAACCAACCGCACCTCATACCACCTTTGCATTTGCACCCCTTAAGATCCGAGTGGGGGAGCGTGAATTCGTTGACGACCTCTCGCTCGATGTTCACGAGCTTAATGTTGCCATTCAATCGGAAGCCGGTGCATCATCGAGCGCCTGCCCAAGCGTAGGGGAGTGGGCTGAGCTCTTTAAGCTCGCTGACAAGACGATTTGCATGCCCATCTCCGAGGGCGTCTCGGGTAGCTACAATGCCGCGGCCACCGCGCGTGACATGGTGCTTGCCGAAGAGCCCAACCGTCAGATTCATTTGGTTAACTCGCGAGCCGCAGGTGGCAAAATGGATCTGATCTTCTTGCTGTTCGACCGCTATCTTGCGAGCAACCCGGACGTTTCCTTTGAAGACGCCTGCGCTTACTTCGATAGTCTCGAGCAAAACAGCAAGATTCTCTTTAGCCTGTGTAATTACGAAAACCTTGCGAAGGCCGGACGCATTCCTAAGGCAGCCGGCGTCATTGCCAACAAGCTCAATATCCGCATTTTGGGCACGGCGAGCGACGCGGGCAAAATTGAACTCGTTGGGCACACGCGTGGCGAAAAGAAGATGCTCACCAAGATTGTCGACACCATGGAGGCCGAGGGTTTCACGGGCGGCGAGGTCATCATCGATCACGTTGAAAACGAAGCTGGAGCCCAGGCGCTTGCCGATCGCATTGTCGAGCACTGGCCCGGCTCCAAGACTATCATCATGCCCTGTAACGGGCTAGATTCCTATTACGCCGAGATGCACGGCCTCATCATCGGTTACGGCATGGGCGTAGCTTCGGGCCGATAATGTCCAACTAGTCAAACGCGCGGGCGGGATAAGGGGCCAGTGGCTCTTTATCCCGCCCGTCTTATACCTCAGTTATCTATTAAACCCATTAAACTTGAGATAGCTCATCAGGTACGCCTTCGAAACGAAGGACGAAACCGCACTACGAACGAGCAGCGACTCGCGCGTAACCTGATGTGCGGTATCGGGCACGGGAGTCTGCTCGACGGAAAACGCCGCACGAATCGATGCCTCAAGTTGATCGACTACATAATCGAAAGCCGTCGGAGCGTCGTAGCTCAAGCGCTGAATATTAAAAAGTGCCTGAACCGCAGCGATGGGCAGCACCTGTTTAAAGATACAAATGGCGATGAGACGCGCAATCTGCTCACGTCCATACTGCTTTTTAACCGGAGCAGGAACGAGACCGACCTTCACGTAGTTATTGATCATCGATGGCGTGATAACGGGCTGCTCTACACAAATCGAAAGCGGCTCCATCCACAGCGCAACATATTCAATAACCTGATCGCGATAGAGCGTTACGTTGGGCAGCTGATCATAGCGTGGCAGGCTCAACGCGTTGAGTTTACCCACCATATCGGACTGAATAAATGCATCCGGCAGCACCGTCGGTTGAATATCCTCTGGCTTAATACTGACCGATGTATCGGACATCGGGATAACATGTTTGACGTGGTTCATCAGAGGCCTCCGTTCGTTTTCTATATTGTATTCTAGATGAGCTAGTTTTGCATACCACATAGCCGCTAAGTAAAAGTGGTTGGACAGCACATTGATGTACCGTCCAACCACTATGTTTTAAGATAGCAACCTTACATAAGATATATTATCGTACTTATCCACGGAGAAATGCGTATGCGCTGGTTGCCGCTATGGCTCCATCAGAAACGGCGGTCACAACTTGGCGTAAACGCTTGGAACGGATGTCACCAGCGGCAAATAGACCTGGCGTGCGGGTCGCCATGGATTCATCAGTCAGAATGCCGCCATCAGGCGCCAGATCGACTAGATGCTCAACAAGCTCGGTATGGGGTTGCGTCCCGGTAAAGACAAAGATGCCAAACGAGCCAGGCTCAAATGACTCGGTATGAGTCTCACCGGATGCATTGTCCTTAAAGGTGATCGCCGTTGGCATGGCTTCGCCCAAGAGCTCCACAATACTAGTTTGGTACCTAACTGTAATATTGTCCTTTTCGAGCACCTTCCGAACAACACCATCAGGCGCACGGAACTGGTCGCGGCGCAGCACGATGGTCACACTGCTGGCAATGTCTGACAGGAACAGTGCCTCTTCGCATGCCGAATTGCCACCACCGATTATAAAGACCTGTTTGCCGCGGAAGAACATGCCGTCACATGTTGCGCAATATGAAACGCCACGACCGCGATAGGTATCCTCGCCAGCGAAACCTGCCGGACGTGGCGTGGCACCCATGCAAGCGATAACGCTCGAGGCCAGCGTATCGCCCATGTCGTGATGCACCGTAAACAGCGCTGCATCGGCATCGTAATCGATACCCGTAACCATGCTCCATGCGACCTGCGCTCCCAGGCCCTCTGCATGCTGCTGAAAACGCTCGCCGAGTTCGGCGCCACTCAAGAGCGGAATGCCCGGATAGTTCTCGACTTCATTGGTCGTGGCGATCTGTCCGCCCGACATGCCCTGTTCAATCACGGTCGTCGTTAGGTTGGAGCGCGCCGCATAAATGGCCGCAGCATAGCCCGCAGGGCCGCCACCGATAATCGCAACATCGATCGGCTGATCGGTAGTCATGAAGAGACCTCCTGTCGAAAGATTGGCGTTCTTTGCGCTCATACCCAAATTTAGGCGAACGTGACACTCATGCACTACAATGATTCATTGCGAAACAAAGATGAAGGGGAGTTATCGATGGATCAAACGCAGACGAGCAACGACGCTCCCCTGCCAACGCAAAGCACTCCCCAACCGGAGCAAATGACCGTTTCACCTGCACAAAAACCCCTAGTAACCATTGTACACGCATCGGTTGGATCGGGCCACAAAGCCGCCGCCAACGCGATTGCACAAGCATTTGACCTTATCCGCGGCACCAAGGGAATCCCTGAGGATGTTGAGATCGAAGTCCTGGATATCCTCGATTTTGGACGCATTAGGTTCGATGGTAATAAAACAGCAGCGTCGTTTACCGGCGCCACGCGTCCCATTTACGACCTGACCTGGCGATATACGCTTACAGGACATCTGCTCTGGGGCGGCGGCACGGCATGGTCGCGAATTATGTTCCCCGCCTTCAACGAATACGTCCGGACCCGCAAGCCTATAGCCGTGGTCGCGACACACATCACGGCGGCCAACGTCGCTGTGGGTGCCCGCGTCATCACGGGTATCGATTATCCGGTCATCTGCGTACCAACAGACTATGAAGTCGAAGGCTTTTGGCCCCACAAGGACACCGACCTGTTCTGCGTAGCCAACGAATTTATGGCCGAGACACTTCGCCCCCGTAAAGTTCCCGAGACCAAAATCCGCATTACAGGCATCCCCATTCGCGCCGGGTTTGATACGGACTACAATCGCGAGGAAGAACTCGAGAAGTTCAATCTCCCCGCTGACAAGACCGTTGTGTTGGTGATGGCCGGTGCCAGTTTGCCTCAACCGTACGTTCGCTTTCGCGCGGAGATGGACCGCACACTCCCCTTCCTGCGCAGCTTCGAGGACATGCACTTTGTCTTTTTGCCGGGCAAGGATGAGGAATACGCCACCCGCCTCAAGACGCTCTTCGACGCCATGAAGCTCGAAAACGTCACGGTTCTGGACTACGTGGACGACATGGCGGCCCTCATGCACGGCTGCGACCTGGCAATCCTCAAATCGGGCGGACTCACCGTCACCGAGTGCCTGTGCGCGCATCTGCCGATGATCCTGCTGGGCAAGTCCTATGGCCAGGAAAAGGCCAACACCACGATGCTCACCGGCATGGGCGCCAGCATGCATGTCACCACCGCACGTGAACTCATCGTAACCCTACGTCACTTGCACGACCATCCCGAATCACTCAAAGCCCTACTCATCAACGGCGAAGTACTACGCCGCCCCCACGCAGCCGAAGATATAGCCATCGCAACCATGGAGCTCGTAGGCAAACCCCAAAAGCGCAAACGAGCCTTCTGCCGCTTCTACTGGGGCGGAAAACCTGCTCATATCAGGTAGACGAAAGTCCGCTGCTCAGCGGGAGCCGCCCATATATCATTCCA
>JAIHTM010000178.1 GCA_022713905.1 Collinsella sp. | reverse complement strand
GCTTCGGCTCAAATCGGCGGGGCATACGAGCGTCTGTTTGCCGCCCAGCGGGCAGGCAGGCGTTTTGAGCACCTGCCCAGAATCGTCGATTGTCGTCGTGTGGGCGACGAGCTCAACGTGGTTATGGAATACATCGAAGGGGAGACGCTCGGGGTGCTGGTGGACCGTCTGGGAGCCACCCCCGATTATGCGCGTGAATTGTATCCTGCCCTATGCGATGCCGTGGGCGAGCTCCACGCCGGTTTTGCAATGGCGGGGGAGACGTCGGCGCCGGTGATCCATCGCGACCTCAAGCCGTCGAATATCATCGTGACGGGTGCGAACTGTACGCTCGATGAGGGCCTGACGTTTTCATCGCTGGTGATTATCGACTTGGGGATCGCGCGCGTGTGGCGCGATGGAGCCGATGCCGACACCGTCAAGTTTGGCACGCGACCCTATGCGCCGCCCGAGCAGTATGGGTTTGGGCAGACGAGTGTGCGCAGCGACGTCTACGCACTTGGCGCCCTGTTGTTCTTCTGCTTGACGGGAGCCGACCCTAAACCAGGGCTCGACATGCGCGAGCAATGCGAGGCGCGTGGCATTCCCACCCCACTTGCCGATGCCGTCTGCATGTCGATGGCGCTCGACCCGGCCAAGCGTTTTGCGAGTGCGGAAGCGTTGGGACGGGCGACGCGCTCGGCATACGATCTGAGCCGCCCCGTGCGGCCTCCTACACCTGCGCCTGTCCGTACTCCGGCCTCGGAGACGGTGTTGACGCTCCAAGGGCTCCAGAACCCCGCAGGGCTTCCTAGACCTGCCGCCTCCGCTGCATGCGGTCTGCTCTCTCGCGTTCCGGAGTCTCTGGGGCGCATTTGGAATACGCTTGTCTGCTTCTCGCTACTTGTGTTCTTTGCCGAAAGTCACTTTGCCGTCTTTCACCCCACGGGAGCAAACCAAAGCTACCCGACGTGGCTTCTCATAATCGAGTATTTTTTCTTTGTCGATGGCCTTATGGTGCTTATGCATTTTGCGCTGCTCGATAAGCGCCGTCTTCGTCGGCGATTCGCACTGCTCGACAGCTATCGCGGCAAGAAACTCGCGAAGCTCTGGCTCAAGGCATTGGGTGTGCTGCTCCTATGCATGATCGTCATAGTCGCGGTTGCCAATGCGACCGGCGTCGTCGATACCTCCGCTACCTAAAAGAAAAGGGCCCCGTTGGGGCCCTTTGCAGTTGCACTTAGATGCGGTTCATCTGAGCGGCGACTTTGTTGTACCAGTCCTGCCACGTGGGCGGGCAGTACTTTTTGGCCGCAGCCGGGGTAAGGGTGGAGCCGTAGTTGGCGCCCAGATAGGCAACGTGAGCGGAGATACCCTCGCTCCAGCTGCCAAAGCTGCGCCAACCGCCGCCACGTGCACTCCAGCCCCAGGCGTTGTAAGAATTGGCGCAATAAGCACCCTTGGTGCTCTCGATGCAGGCGATGGCGGGGGACCAACGGGGGTCGACACCGGTATTCCAAGCGGCGACGGCAAAGTTATAGCCCTGGCCTGCCATGGGGGAGCCGGCGAGATAATTGTCGATGCGGCTCGTCCACTCATTAATGAACGAATCGTAATCGGAACTACCGGTATTGGCGTTGTTCACCGTGGTGTCGATGGTGGTGTTGGTGTTGGTGGCCTGGCTGCTGGAATTGCTGCCGCTTACGCCCTCGCCCGAGAGCTTTTCGGCGGCAGCGGCCTTATCGGCCTCAAGCTTGGCGAGCTCGGCGGCATTTTCCTGCTCGGCTTTTGCCTGCGCTTCGCTGCGGAGCTGCTGGGCCTGCGCCAGCGAATCCTCGGCGTTTTTCTGCTCTGCCTCAAGCTGTGACTTGGCCTGCTGGAGCTCGGCCTTGTTCTGCTCGAGTTCGGTTTGCATGTTATTGAGCTCTTCGATCTCGTCGACGCTCGAGCTCGTGATCTGGTTGGTGTATTTGCAGGTCGTGATGAATTCACCCAGGCTCTGTGCGTTGACCAGGAAGCTCACGATGGGATTGGTGCCCTTCTGATACTTGTACAGATCGCGCATGGCGGAGCTTGCCTTGGCCTGCTGCTCGGGAAGCTTAGCCTCGATTTCCTCGATGCTTGCCTCATTGGAGTCAATCTGCTTTTGCAGGTCGTCGAGTTTGGTGCGGGCGTCGTTGTAGGCGCTCGTGGCGGCTTCGATCTTCTGCTGGGCTGCGGAAAGCTGGTCCTGCGTTGCCTGCGAGGCGGCATACGCCGCAACGGGGGAGAGCATCGGCGAGGCCGTCAGCGCAACGGCGAGCGCGGCGCTCGTGATGATACGAGCCGGCTTCGACGCAATGAGCGCTGCGGTGCGATGATTCGAATGCTGCATCCAGTCCCTCTGCAATCAATCGTAGGTTATAGTTCGAACGGTATTCTACTACTGCTTTCGACCTCAACTTGAACCTTAAAGGTTCCAAAGGGTCAAGTTGAACTTGAGGCTTTGGCTTTGACCTGCAGTTATGATGAATTGTTGAGAAACCATAGAGTTCAACTTTAACGTTACGGGGGCCTGTTTAAGAGGAGCTTTGGGCTGTAAAAGCTATCTCAACGTGGGGTTTTACAACTACAGCGTGCCCTCCTGGCGAGCCTGCTCAATCTCTTCGAGCGCCTCGGCGGGGGTGAACGAGCAAGTGCCGTCGCCGAGCTTGACCACCTGGATTTCGTCGCCGGTATGGACCTCTCCGCCCTTTAGCACCACGCCAAAAACTCCCTCGTGGGGAAAGATGCAGTCGCCGGCGAGATAGTAGATGGCACAGCGGGTGTGGCAGACCTTACCGATCTGACTGATTTCGACCAGGACATCGTTGCCAATCTTGAGCTGCGTTCCCAGGGGGAGCGAGAGTAGATTGATGCCTTGCGTGGTGAAGTTCTCTCCAAAGTCACCCTCGTGTACGTCGAGCCCGCGTGCCTGCGCCGTCTGGATGGACTCCGCGGCTAAAAAAGAGACCTGGCGGTGCCAATGTCCGGCGTGCGCATCGGTAGCGAGGCCAAATTGCTCGATGACGGTGTCGCGTCCATCGGCGACGGGCGACTTGCGAGTGCCTTTGTGCTCCGACGTGTTGATTGAGACGATACGGGCAGGCCCGTTGTAAGCATCGTTTGCGGTGCGTAGGGGAACTGCCGTCCGTGCACGATCCGCAAGTTCGCGCTTGGCGGCGTCAATGATGGGGTTGTTGATCGGATGGGCCTGGGGCACGGTGCACCTTTCGACGGGGCGGGCAACATGTTGAATCCTACAACAATGGTAGGTTCATTGCCCATTGTCATACAACGGTGAGCGCCGTCTTCGTGCTGGCCTTCGTGCTGGACAATTACGTTGATTGCCATAGATACGGTGGAGCTTTGGGCGCCGGCGGCTTGGCACGATAGAATAAATCAGTTGCGCAAAGACCGCCCGTTGTGTGGGCAGTTCATGATAGGAAGTTTCCATGGCATTGCAATTTACAGAGCGCGAGTTCATTCCCGTGCTGCTCGGTGGCGACATCAACGCCTATTCGGTGGCGCGTGCCTTCTACGAGGAGTACCAGGTCAAGAGTCTGGTCTTTGGCAAGTATCAGACGGGTCCCGCGTACCGCAGCCAGATTATCGACTACACGCCCAACGTGGATATCGATACCATGCCCGTGATGCTCAAAACCGTCAACGGCATTGCCCAAGCGCATGCCGATAAGACGATTGTCCTTGTGGGCTGTGGTGACAACTATGTTGCCCTCGTGGCTCAGGCCAAGGATGCCCATGAGTTGGCGGATAACATCGTCGCGCCTTACGCTCCCTATAGCATGCTTGAGCAGTGCCAGAAGAAGGAGATCTTCTACGAGCTGTGCGAGAAGCATGGCGTGCCCTATCCGCACACGTTTACCTTTACCAAGGCGATGCTCAATGCCCAGGGTGAGGCGCCTGCCGAAGTGCTCGACCAGATCGATTTTCCCTACCCGATGATTCTGAAGCCTTCTGATGGCATCATGTGGTGGCAGCACGAGTTCGAGGGCCAGAAGAAGGCCTATGAGATTGCCGACCGCGCCGAGCTGGAACAGGTCATTCGCGATTCGTATGCCAGCGGCTACACTGACGACCTGATCTTGCAGGACCGCGTGCCCGGTAACGACGAGTACATGCGCGTGCTCACCAGCTATTCCGACCGCAACGGCAAGGTGCGCATGATGTGCCTGGGCCATGTGCTGCTCGAGGAGCATCAGCCCCACGGTGTCGGCAACCATGCCTGTATCATTACCGAGCCCAACGACGAGCTCATGGACGGCGTGCGCAAGTTGCTCGAGGACCTTCACTTTGTGGGCTATTCCAACTTTGACGTTAAGTACGACGAGCGCGACGGCTCGTTTAAGTTCTTCGATTTCAACACGCGCCAGGGCCGCAGCAACTACTACGTCACTAACAGTGGCTTTAACGTTGCCAAGTATGTGGTGGACGAGTATGTGTTCAACCGTCCATTTGAGCCGGAGTTTGTGACGGCTCAGGACGAGGCCCTGTGGATGGTCGTCCCCATGGGCGTCGTCGACAAGTACGTCAAGGATCCCGAGCTGCGCGCTAAGGTGCATCGTCTGGACAAGGAGGGCAAGGGCGCCGACCCTTCGTTTATGAAGGGCGACTTTGTCTTTAACCGCTGGCTGCGCATGTGGCACACCAAGCTGCGCCACTTTAAGCTGTTCAAGACGTATTACAAGTAGATGAGCGCGGCGCCCGTCCGGTTTGCATCGGGCGGGCGCGGGTATGATACGCGCAATTGCGCAAGCGTCACCAAGGAGGCGGCGATGGAAAAGCTGGGAGTTATCGGTGGCATGGGCGCCGAGGCCACGTCGTATTACTACGACCAGGTGGTGCGTCATACGGCTGCTGCCTGCGATCAGGAACATATCGACATGGTGGTGCTCTCCAAGTCGACCATGCCCGACCGCACGTTGGCCATTAAGACCGGCGAGCATGCCAAGCTGCTGGCGACCATGAAAGAGTGTGCCCAGGCACTCGAGTCGCTGGGCTGTGCGCACATTGCCATTCCCTGCAACACGTCGCACTACTTCTACGACCAGATCCAGTCGTTTACGAAGGTGCCGATTATCCACATGCCGCGTGAGTCGGTGCGCTATGCTCTGGCCGGTGCGGTGATGGGGGAGTGCGAGTTCGATCCCAACCTGAGTATGCCGGCCGAGCCGGTGCACAAGATTGGCATTATGGGAACCGATGGCACCGTGGGCGCGGGCGTCTACGGCCGCGAATGTAAAGCTGCGGGTGTTGAGGTTGTCTATCCCAGCGAGAAACGTCAGAACGATGTGATGTCGCTTATCTACGATGATGTGAAGGCCGGGCGTGAGCCCGATATGGATAAGTTCGACCGCGTGATGTGGGAGTTTGCCCGTAGCGGCTGCGACCGCGTCATTCTGGCCTGCACCGAGCTCTCGGTGCTGCAAAAGTACCGAGAGATGCCCGAGATCACCCTCGACGCCATGGATGTCCTGGTGCGCGAATCCATCATCCGCAGCGGCGCCCCCTACCGCCTCTAGTTTCCGGCCTGCCAAAAAGGGACAGGTTAATTTTGGTAGGTTTTATCTGGTGAAACAGTAAAGGCCTCGGCTCGTTTGGTGCGAGCCGAGGCCTTTTGCGTTCAAGACTTTAGTCTGCTGGGCGCGCAGCGGCCAGCTTCAACCCACCCGCTACGCGGGTGGAGACAAACGGCTTTACAAAGCCACCCCTCCGACCGA
>JAIHTM010000177.1 GCA_022713905.1 Collinsella sp. | reverse complement strand
AACGACGCCACCGCAGCCGCCAACACCGCCAAAGCGAACGCCGATGCGGCAACCGATGCCGCGAAGACGGCTACCAACGCCGCAAACACATCGAAGGACAGCGCCGACGAAGCGGCGGCAGATGCGCGCAAGGCCGCCGAGGAAGCTCGCGGCTCAATCAGCCCCGACAAGCGCATCTATCTTGCCTACGACACCGTGGGCGATACCGAGTACATCACACTAGTGGACACGGAGGATTAGGCATGGCGAAGACGCACATTGCGGACCACGAGACGCTTGAGCGCGTGGCAATCGCGCTCGAATCCATGGGGGCTTCGACAGTCCCCATTTTTAATGATGAAACTGGACGCTATACGAACGCGAGCATCGCCGCATGGCTTGCAAAGATGCGCGATGGAAAGAATTATGGCGTCAGCATTCCGAAAGGCAGCTCTACCGCCTGCACGAAGACAGGCGCGAACGCTGGCATCGCCAACCCGAAGCCTGGCGTCATCGGTCGCGCGGCGGTAGATCCGTACGTCGGCCACGGCGCGTTTCTCTTCTTCGAGGTGAACGGCGGCGTGGATGCCGACGGCATGCCCTATGTCACGGCGATCGACGGCGATGGCCGTTTTAGCCGCAAGGATGACACATGGATTCTGACGCCCGTTCTCTACACGCTTGAGACCGAGACCGACGACGCAGTGAACCTCGCCGTCTCGGATACGCGCCAGCCTGGCATGAAGCGCCAGCCCGCCGCGCTGCTTCCCAACGGGGCGCAGCGCCCCTATATGCTTTATGCGAAATACGCCCTGTCGGTTGATACGGACGGCAAACCGCGCAGCGTGAGCGGCGCGCCTGTGAAGACGCGCAGCGTAAGCCACGACGGCGGCGTTTCGCTCATGAAGACTGCCACCACGGGCGACGCGCTCAAGGTCGCCGCCGATGACTGGTACGTGAAGGCGATGTTCTTGCTCAAGTACGCTACCAAAAATAGCCAGAGCATCTTCACTGGATGCACGGCCTACGATATGACCACCGCGCCAACCGTTGCCGAGAGCAACACCACGCGCGTGGTCATCGCGAAGGACAAGGCCGACCAGATCATAGTCGGCTCTGCGATGATGCTCGGCACGCACACGGGGGACAGCACCGACCGTGGCTATAGCTATAACTGCGACATCTTCGACGGCGCTAAGGTCATCAGGAAGGTCGCAGTCGATGCTTCGAACGTCGCAATCTACTTCGATGTCGCGACGCCGTTCAATACCGCTACTACCTACCAGCTTGCGACTTCGCCGTGGAACACTGGCGCGTGCGACATGGTTGAGGGAGACGGCTCGCCGACGAGCTGCGTCGACTCCAAGCAGCCGTTCGTCATCCAGGGCGTCGAGCTTGGCTTGGGCATGTACGAGGTTCTTGGAAACGTGCTCATCCAATACACGGGCAGCGGCACTGTCGTGTGGGTCAATCACGACACCAAGAACGAGAAGTCTGGCAGCGTGCTAGATTCTGCGCTAAACGCTGGCGCGTTCCCTGGCCCCGCTGGCGAAGGCTGGAACTACGGCCTTTACCCGAAGACCCTCCACGGCTTGATGATGCAGCAGGGAACGGGCGCGTCAACGTCCGTCGGCATCTGCGACGGCAACTACAAGGTCGCGGATACCACCGTCGGATGGCGAGAGTGGCTTTCCCTCGGCCACTTGGGGAACGGGGGCAATGCTGGCCTTTGGTACGTCAACGGCAACAACGGCACCGGCAACACCAGGTGGAACATCGGCTCGCGCCTATCTGGAAAAACTAACAACCAGCTGAACACTTCCGCCGCGACTACCCGCCGTGCTGGCAACGAGCGGGCATTGGCCTGGGTCAACTGACTGAAATGGCTTTAAGACCACTGGGACAGTAGCCGTGTCGGCGACCTCTCAGACAGCATCCAGAGAGAACGGTCTGAACAATTGAAGAGTTATTGCAAAGGGCTCCGCATCGACGGAGCCATTATTAGTAGAGCCTACGAATCGTGGCTCGTCGCGCCCGCTGGCAAGAAGAACGCGTGGCGCGTGCCCGACGAGCACGGCAGCGCCGAGTTGCTTATTGCAGAAATCGAGAGCGAGATCGCATCGCGCACGCTCGCGCTTCGGCCCATCAAGCGCTACAGGCACCGCGAACCGAGAAACGGCAAGCTGCGCACCATCGGCGTCGAAAGCGTCAAGCAGCAGATTTGCGACTACGTGGCCATCGAAGCGCTAAGCGGGCTGCTGCGCTCTAAAGTCGGCTTTTGGCAGGTTTCCAGCGTGAAGGGAAAAGGCCAGCTGATGGCTGCGAATGCCGTGAGCCGCTGGGTTCAAGAGGGCGGTTACTTCGTCCATCTCGACGTTCGCAAGTGCTACCCGTCCATCAAGGCCGATGTGGTCATGCGGATGCTTCGCCGATACGTGCGAAGCCCCGACGTGCTGTACCTGTGCGAAACGCTGCTCGAAACCTATGGCGGCGGGCTGGAGATCGGCAGCTATTTCAGCCTGCGGATGGCGCAGTTTGTTCTTTCGTTCGGCTATCACGCCGTGGAAGACATGCGCAAGGTTCGAAGAGGTCGCAGCGTCCCAATGGTTGCGCACCAGCTCTGGTACGCCGACGACATCTACCTGTTTAGCCAAGACAAGCGCAACTTGCGAAGCGCGGCGCGGCAGCTGCAAAGGCTGCTGCTCAAGAATTTCGGCCTTCACGTCAAGCCGTGGAAGATCTGCCGAGTCGGCGACCAGGAACCAGTCGACGTCGTTGGCTTCACAGTTCGCCGCAATCGCGTGACGCTGCGACCGACGCTATTCCTACGCGCCTGCCGAGCTTTCCGCAAATACCGGCGAAGTCCGACGCTTGGGCGCGCTAGGCGCGTGTGCAGCTATTGGGGCTGGTTTAGAAACACAGATTCGCTCGCTTTGATTGCGCGCAACGGATTCGACAAGACCTTCAAACAAGCAAAGCGGCACGTGAGCGCCGCAGAGAGGAAGAGACATGAGCTATCAGACAGTGTCCGCCACGCAGCCTGACGCGGTGCTTATCGAAGCCCGCGCGGACGGCGCGTGCGCCGACGTTTGGCTTCGCAAGAACATCGAGAAGGACGTTGCAGATAACGGCCCCGATGCTGAGAAGTCAATCGAGTTTTATAAGGCCGACGAGCTTCATTTCGTCCAAGTCGGCGTGCCGACCGTTGATGAGGTGACGGCGGCGTTCGACGAGCTGTGGGAAGCGCACGAGGATGACGGGCTTACCGACGCCGAGCGAATCGACGCGCTCATGGCGCAGCTCAAGGCAACCAACGCCGCGCTCGATGACACGAACGCCGCGTTGCTCGAAATCGGCGATTTGGTAGGCGGTGAGTAACGGTGGCAAAGATCTACTACGAAGCCGTAAAGAGCGGCAGACGAACGCTTGAGAGCGTTCCGAAACGGTGGCGCGACGCAGTGGCGGCGATGCTCGAAGCAGACAAGAAAGACGACCAGGAAGGTTAAAGATTATGGACTTTACTGCAATCTACACGTTCACCGACCAGCAGATTTGGGCAATCGCTGGCGCGTTCCTGTTGATGCTGTTCGACATGATTAGCGGCATCATTTCCGCCATCATGAACCATCAGTTCAAGAGCTCCACGATGCGCACTGGGCTTGGGCACAAGGCCGTGTTGGCGCTTATCATCCTGCTCGCGATGTGCATCGAGATTCTGAGCGCTCACGTCGCTGGCCTTGGCTTCGGCGGCGTGACGGTGTACGTCGTATGTGTGGCGATCATCGTAATGGAGGTCGCCAGCATCCTCGAAAACCTTTGCAAGGCTTACCCCGATATCGCGAGCCTTCCAATCATGAAGATTTTCGAGCACGCCGATGCCGAGGCGGCTACCGCGAAGGTGATTGCCGATGAAGCATCTAAGCGCGGCTAGGTTGAAACTCGCAATCGCTTTGCTGCTCGGTATTGCCATCGGCTTCGCGGCGTGGTTCGGTGTGACGCTCGACCACGTGCAGGCCGACAGCTCAAGCGCCGCCAAGAGCTACGAGCGCGGCTACAGCGACGGCGTGCAAGACGCACAACCCATCATCGACAAACAGGCAAGCACACAGAAGAGCGGCTATATGCCGCTCTTCTTGCAGAAAGACCCCCAATGGGTTTCTTGCGCCTACAGCGACGAAACCATTGGCACGTACGGCTGTGGGCTCACGTGCGCCGCTATGGCTCTGAGCTACGAGAACAGCGTTATCGTCACACCAGACTTGCTTTCGAGCCTTGTTGGCGAAGCGTGCCTTACCGACCGTGTGAACGACATGGCAAAGTTCACACAGCTGCTCCATGACCGCTATGGCTTCGACCGCGTTGACACGTTTTGGGACACCGATACGGCGCTCGGATACGTCGATGACGGTTGGATCGTCTTCGCTGGCGTGAGCGGAACGCTTGGCGAACGCAACTACGGGAGCCACGTCGTGATGCTGTGGCGCAGAAACGATGACGGTACCTACGCGATGCGAGACCCCGACGATGGGGTGAATTCAATCAAGACATGGACGAGGGAAGAGCTTAAAGCCGTCGGCTTCGGCTCTTTCAACGCTTTGAGAGGTGATAAACGATGACTATGAAGGGCATCGACATTTCTAACTATCAGCGCGGGCTTGACCTCGGCGCTATCGACTACGATTTCGTCTTCTGCAAGGCAACGGAGGGAACGGGAATCGTGCACGACACGTGCGACCCGTTCATTCAGAAGGCAATCAGCATGGGCAAGTGCTGGGGCTTCTATCACTTCCTGAACAAGGAAGACCCGATCGCGCAGGCAAACCACTTCTATGAGAACTGCAAGAACTATTTCGGCGTCGGTGTTCCCATGCTCGATTACGAGGATTACGGGCGCATCGGCACTGACAAGGCAAAACAGTTCCTCGACCGAATATATGAGCTTACAGGCGTGCGCTGCATCGTGTACATAAGTCGCAGTGTGTGCACAGAAGAGGATTGGAGCGCCATCGCGCCTAATCATGCGCTCTGGGTTGCGCAGTACGCCGACAACAACGAGACTGGATACCAGGATTCGCCGTGGCTCGCATCTGGCGCGTTTGGTGCGTGGGATTCCTGCGCAATCCATCAGTACACGTCCCATGGGCGCATCAACGGTTACGACGGCCTTCTCGACCTTGATATCGCCTATATGGATGCCGCCGCATGGGCGAAGTTCGCAAACCCCAACGGCAGCACACAAGCACCCGTGCCGCCCTCTGCCCCGCAAGGCTCCACGGCAGACCTTGCCGCAGCCGTCTTGCGCGGCGAGTACGGCAATGGAGATGATCGCCGCAATAACCTTGGCTCGCGCTATGGCGAAGTGCAAGACCTTATCAACCGCGCCGCATTCGCAAGTGTCGATGACCTCGCGAGCGACGTTCTTAACGGGGTTTTCGGCAACGGCGATACTCGCCGCGCAATCCTCGCAGACCGTTATGACGATGTTCAGGCTCGCGTGAACGAGCGCGCCAATAGCGTTGACATTGACGCTCTTGCACGCGCCGTGATTCGCGGTGAGTACGGTGATGGCGACGCTCGCCGTTCCGCCCTGGGAAGCAACTATGATGCCGTTCAGAAGCGCGTGAACGAGCTTCTGGCATGAAGGACGAAGCTAGCTGGGGCATCGGCGTTGCGGCTGGCGTGCTAGTCACGCTATGCCTTCTACCGTTCGTGCCTATCTTTTGGGCAGTATCGAAGTTGACGAAATAAAGAGCAAAGCCCGCACCCTGCAAAGGGGTGCGGGC
>JAIHTM010000176.1 GCA_022713905.1 Collinsella sp. | reverse complement strand
TGCCCCACCCGTAGAGGCGGGTGATGACGTCGCCGCTGTCGATGTCGCGTTTGATTTGGGTGAGGTCCTTGCCGTATTCGAAGCGTTTCGTGGTGTTGGTGGAGCCCCGGTGTTCGACGAGGTGGATGATGCGCCGGCCGATCTGGTTGCCGGTCGGGTCGGGCTGGTATTCGGTCTGGACTTCGAGCCCGTAGGTGTCGGCGGTCTTCTGGACGGCGTCGAGGACGGTGCAGTGGTAGAATGCGAGGTCCGCCGTGCCGGTGATGGTGCCGGTCTCGACTGTGCCGACCGCCCACCGGGTGCCTTCGAGGGCTTTGGTCAGGCAGGCTTTGGCGTTCGCCTTGCGGTTGCGTTTGTCCTCGATGTACGTGCGCGAGAGTTCCGCGATGCTGCCGGTGCAGTAGGCGACGGTGACGGGCATGCCTGCGGCGCGGGCGGTCTGGGTGGACTGGCACAGGTATTCCGCCCAGCGGCCCATCGAGTCCTTGAACACGATGCGTTCGTCCTTGTTGATCTCGCCGATGGTGGTGATGTCGAGGGTGTCGGTCGCGTCGGTGGCTCTGGTGCGGATGGCCTTGATGGCATAGGGGAGGTCGCCGAGCGGGTTGCCCCAGCGGTCGAATAGCATGTATCGCATTGGTGCTCCTAGATGAGGGTGAGTGGCCTGTACGTGAGGCTGGCGCTGGTTGCGCCGGTGAGGGTGAGCGTGTTCAGGCCGGGCAATAGGGGGAAGTAGTCGGATTCGAGTGTGGGGGCCATGAGGTTGCCGTTGACGCGCAGCTCGCGCTTGTCGGGGTCGGTGATGATGGTGATGCGGCCGGTGATCGCGGTCATGCCAGCGATGGCGAGGGTGTGGCCGTGCGCGTCCTTGACGCTGATGGTCTTCGCGCCGTTGGCGGGGGCGATCGTCCATGTGGGCCAGCATGGCCGGTTGCCTTTGGCGTGGATCGTGGTCGCCCCCGTTTTGAGCGCGGCGGTGATGGTGCGGCCGATGAGGCAGGGATGGGCGTCGATGGTGGCTTGCACGAGCGTGGCGATCTGGTGGTCGCCGGTCCATTTGTCCTCCCATGCGCCGAGGCTCAAACGTCCCTCGTATTCGCCGGGCAAGCCGCGCCATGAGAGCGTGACCACGGTGCCGGAGAGGGCGGCGAGGCGGGTTTTGGCGGTGAGGATGTCGTCTTCGCCGCCGATGGCGTACAGGTTGAGCGTGATGGTGCGGTTGCCCATGTATGCGGCCCCGGTCGGGTCGGTGAGGGTCAGGTCGAGCCGGCCGTCGCGGCCGGGCATGTCCTGCATGCTCACCGTCGGCGCGGCCTTGTCGATCGCGATGCCGGCGGAGGTCAGGGAGAGCATCATGCGTTCCAGCGGCGTGCCGTTGAGCGTGGGGTCCTCGACATGCGGCAGGCGCATGCGTCGCTGGTAGAGCATATGCTCTCCTCTCTGGTTTTAACGGCCTCTCATGGCGAGGCTGTTGAGTTCGTAGCTCATGGGTTTGGCGAGCTTGCCGGCCATGACCTCGCCGCCCCGATCGGACAGGTTGAGCGTGATCCCGGCCGTGAGCGCCTGATCGATCGCGTCGATGATGTCCTGCTTGGTCGCGTACTCGGCCGTATGGTCGTCCACCGTGTAGGCGATCCGGCCGTTGCCGACGACGGCCGAGTATGCGAGCGGGGTTTCGAGCCGGCTGGCGTCGGTCTTCAGGCTCACGGTCGGGACCATGTCGGTCAGTCCGTCGATGCTGTCGGCGACGAGGCCGCTGGCCTTGTCGATGCCTTGGGCCATGCCGGCGGGTATCCATTTGCCCACTTCGTCGCGGAAGATGCGTGACGGGCTGTGGATGCCGAGCACGCCCTTGGCCCAGCCGATGAGGTTTTTGCCGAGATTGCCGATGGTGTCCTTGACCCATTTGAACGCTCCGCCGATGCCGTTGATGAGGCCTTGGATGACCTGACGGCCGGTGTCGTACAGCCATCGGCCGGCGCCGCTGACCGCGCCGAGCACGGTGCTTTTGATGCGGCCGACGGTGTTGCTCACGCTCTGGATGCCGTTGGACACGGCCGATGTGATGCCGTGCCAGATGTTTCCGAGGAACGAGCTGACGCGGTTCCATACGCTCGTCCATACGCCGCTGATGGCGTTCAGGACGGTCGAGATGGTGTTGCGCACATTCTGGATGCATGTGGACACCACGCCGCTGATCGCGTTCCAGATGGTGGACACCACGCCGCTGATCGCGTTCCAGATGCTCGCCCACACGCTCTGGATCGCGTTGAGGACGTTGCCGATCGTGGTCTTGATGCCGTTGATGATCGGCGTGAGGAACGCGACGATGCCGTCCCATGTGGTCGTGAAGAACGATTTGATCGCGTCCCATGCGCCCTGCCAGTCTCCCTTGAGGAAGCTGAGGAACACGACGATGACTGTGCGGATCGCGTTCACCACGGTCGAGATGCAGGAGCTAATCAGCCCGAAGATCGTGGACACGACGTTGTAGATCGCCGTCCATACGGTGCTCCATACGGTGTTCGTGCTGTTCATCTGCTGGGTGATGAACGAGAGTATCCAGCCGAACACGGTGTTGATGCCGTTCTGGATCGCCTGCAAGGGTGCGACGATGAGCGCGCCGATGACGGTGAACACGTTGACGATGAAGTCGCGTATCCCGTTGAATATCGTCGTGGCGGTCGTGCTGATGCCGTTCCAGACGCCGGACAGGAACGAGGTGATCGACGTCCATGCGCTGGTGATGCCGCCGCTGATCGCCGACCACAGGTTGGCGAGGAATTCGCCGAGCCCGTTCCATATCGCCTTAGCGCCCTCCACGAGCGCGGCCCATGTCTCGGACAGCCATGAGGTGAACGCGGCCCATGCCTTGCGCCCGGCCTCGGTCTGGGTGAAGAACCATGCGAGCGCGGCCACGACGGCCGCGACGGCGACGGCGATCGCGCCGATGGGGTTGGCGGCTATGACGGCGTTGAACGCGCCCTGCACGGCGGTCGCCATCTTCGTGGCCGTGCTCCATGCGGTCTGTGCGGTCTTGACGAGGCTCAGCCCTCCGGCCATCTGTTTGAGCATGGCGACCGGGCCGCCCAGGTCCGTCATGAGCATGATGCCGTTGCTGACGCCCTTGGCGGCGGTCGTCACCGTGTTCATGGTTCCGGTGAGCGCCTGCAGACCGCTGTTGAGCGCCTGATAGCCCTTGACTGCGGCGAACGCCGTGCCGATGCCGATGATGATGGGCGCGAGTTCCTTGCCGTGCCGGACGAACCAGTTGAGCGTGTCGGCGACGAGTTTGATGCCGTTGGCGAGACCGTCTGGGGGGATCATGTGCGCCCAGTCGATGATCATGTTGACGACGCCCATGATCGCGTCCCGAATGGTGTCCCATGCGCTTTTGAACGCGGTGATCGCGCCGTTTTCCTCCAGTTTGGAGTAGAGGCGCTGGAACCAGCCGATGAGCCCTTCGATGCCTGCCTGGACGACGGGCACGGCGTTGGTGACGCCGTCGGCGATCCAGCTCATGCCGCCGGTGATGGCGGGTTTGGCGGTGTCGAGCACGCTCGCGCCGAGCTTGACGAACGCGGCTTCGAGGTTGCCGGTGGCTCCCTCGATGGTGCTGGCGCTGGTGGCGGCTTCCACGGCGGCGTCGGTGAAGCCCAGGGACATGATCGCGTCGTTGAATTCCTGTGCGGTGATCTGCCCGTCGGCCATGGCGTCGCGGAAGTTGCCGGTGTAGGCTCCGGCTTCCTTGAGCGCCTGTTGGATTTTGCCGCTTGCGCCGGGGATCGCGTCCGAGAGCTGGTTCCAGTTCTCGGTCGTGAGTTTTCCTTGGCCGGCGGTCTGGGTCAGTACCATCGCCACGCTTTTGAAGGTGTCGGCCGATCCGCCGGCGACGGCGTTGAGGTTGCCTGCGGCTTCGGCGAGCCGGTCGTAGTTGGGCACGCCGTTGGCGGCGAGCTGCGCGGTGGTGTTGCGGATGTCGTTGAGGTCGTAGACGGTCTTGTCGGCGTAGTCCTGCGTGCTGGCGGTGAGTCGTTTGATCTGCCTCTCGCTGACGCCGGCGAAGTTCAGTGTGCTGGCGAACTTCTGGGCGCTGTCGGAGGCGCTGGTGATTTCGCCGGACAGGCCCATGAACGCTTCGATGGCCTTGCCCGCGACGCTTTGCGCGATGCCGGTGATGACGCCGAGTTTCGCGCCGAAGCCGCCGGCGAAGCCGTTGCCGGCTTTGATGCCGGCGGTGTTGCCAGCGGTTTCCGATGCGCTGCCGAACGCCGATTCGATGGCCTTGCCGACGCCCTTCATGCTGGGCACGACCTGCACGAACGCGGTGGCGATCTCGATTGCCATGTTATGCCTCCCTGATGGTGGTGCGCGGTGCGGCCAGGTATGCGTTTAGTTGTTCGTCGTCCATCGCCATGACCTCGCCTCCCGTGGCTTCATGCCGGACGGTGCCGGGGCGTTGGAGTTGTCCGCGCCAGCGCGCGCCCTTGCGTGAGGCTTCCTTGGTTTTCGTCCAGGCGAGGAAGGCGAGGCTGTCGCGGATGTCGGCGAGGAGGTAGGTTTGGTCGTCCCATGCGAGTCGCGGGTTGATTTTTTGCCAGATGATGGCCTGGCGGGGCAGGTTGGCGGCCAGTGCGGCCGCCAGGTTGGCGGGCAGTTCGCCCGTCCATATGAGGTCGGTGTCGAGCCCATAGAAACGCTGGAAGTCCGCTTCGAGCGCGTCGGGCGCTGTGGCGAGCATTCCTATGAGCGTCAGGAGTTTGGGGCGACCTGTTCGAGGAGCTGGGCGATGAATTCGCTGACCTTGTCGATGCTCACGCGGCCGGTGTCGGGGTCGCGCAATGCGTCCTTCATCGCCGTGTACCGGTCGCCGCACAGCTTCTTGAGGAAGGGGACGATGGCGAACGCGCCGGTGCCGTCTCCGGTCTGGGCGGTCTGGAGGTCGTAGAGGTATTCGACCATGTCGAGGTCGTTGAAGATCGCGGGGCTGATGGTGACGGTGACGCCCATGACCTCGACGGTCTTGGGCTGGTTTTTCGGTGTCTTGTGGTCATGCGGCTGCTTGGCTGCCATATGCGTGTCCTTTCAGAGGGGGTGCGCCCGCCGGACGGCGGGCGCTGGGTGGAATTCACTTGCCGAGCGAGGCGGCGGTGACGTTGGCGATGTATTCGACGCTGGTGGCTCCGTTGATGAGGTCGCTCGGGTTGGCGCTCATGGTCACGCCGTAGCCGATGGCGTCGCCGGCGCTGTAGGTGGTGTCGTCGAATTCGGTGATGGTGCCGTCGGCGACGACGATGCGCTTGACGCGTTTGCCGGTCATGGCGATCTCGAACACGAGCACGAGGCTTTCGCCGGACGGGATGGCGTGGTAGACGGTGAGCTTGTCTGCGGTGCCGGTGACGTTGGCGGTGCCGAAGCGCAGTTTGAGGCTGGCTTCGTTGGTTTCGATCATGTTGAACTGCCATGTCTCGCCGTAGCCGCTGATCTCGGACAGTACCTTGATGCCGCCCATCTCGTTGATGTCGGTGGTGTCGGTGTCGGTGGCGTTGGTGACGCCGTCCTCGCTCAGGTAGCCGACGCAGGTGTATGCGGTGGTCAGGGCGGTGGTGGCGTCGGCGGGCAGGGCGGTTCCTGCGGGCGCGTAGTAGAGGCAGCCGGTCTTCTTGGGCTTGCCGAGGCTGACGTTTTTCTTGTTGTTGTGGTTGGTTTCGGCCATGATGGTGCCTTTCGGATGGTGCGGCGTCGTCTTATTGGGTGGCGGCGTCGAGCTGGATGGTGATCTGGTATCGGG